>JBGSWU010000408.1:0-3927 GCA_041751795.1 Thermomicrobiales bacterium | reverse complement strand
GGATATCCGGATCGACACCACCGCCCCTACGGTTGCCACAACCGCGACGACTGAGGATGGGCAGCCGTACATCTCGGGCTCGTGGACGAACCAGACGGTGACGGTCACTTTCACCTGTGACGATGCCGAGTCGGGTGTAGCTGCGCCATGCCCCGCTCCGGGCGTGGGCCAGGAAAGCACGGAAAGTGACGGTCCAAGCGTCGACGCACACGTTAGCAATCTCGCAGGTTTGATGACGACGAGCGACACGATCCTCGTGCGAGTCGATACGGATGCGCCGACGATGACGGCGATACCGGATGACATGATTGTGGAACTGACCAGCGCAACTGGCTCAGTTGTGAACTGGGTTGCTCCAACGGCGATTGATGCGATCGCTGGCGACATCCAGCCAGTCTGCACTCCGGATTCCGGCGCGCTCTTTCCCCTCGGGACGACAATCGTGACCTGCACGGCGTCCGATCAAGTCGGCAATGTTGCGACGGCGACGTTCTCCGTGACGGTCCGCGACACCGTGCCGCCAGTTCTCATCGTTCCACCGGCGCTGACGACGACAGCCGACAGTCCATCAGGCGCAGTTGTGACCTACGATGTCACAGCCAGCGATGATGTTGCGACGCTTGCTTCGGCGTCGGTCGATACGACCTGTACGCCGTCATCGGGTAGCCGGTTTCCCGTTGGCACGACGATCGTCGAGTGCTGGACCGCCGATGCAAGCGGAAATCAGGCGACGGCGAGTTTCACTGTCACTGTGATCGGTGCGACGGAACTCATGTCGAATCTGCGAGCCGAAACGCGCGCGCTCGTGACGAACCGAACCATTCAACGTTCGCTGATGAAGCCACTGGATCGGGCCGATGCCGCACTCCAGTCAGAGAATATGCTGCGAGCGTTCGTGTCAATCATCCACTACCATCTGTTGATCGATATGTACCAGCGTAGCGGACGTATCTCACCAGAAGTCGCGCATCACCTGCAGGATGACGCACGACGCGTTCTCGACGCGTTGCTGTAACGGAACCTGCATACGCGGCTCAGACAGGACGACACACAGTTTGACCGCAACCCCTCATGGTGCGAGACTGCAATCGGCTGTGAGGGTGGTTCATCAAGTGGTCATTGGCGATTGGCGAATCTGAGGTTTCGGCGACCTGGCGGGGATCGCGATAGTTCCCGCTCGATCGTTATGCCCCGTTTCAGACCGGCGATGTTCGCATCGCTGCGACATCGCAACTATCGCCTCTACTGGATCGGCACGCTGATTGCCAATACCGGCGACTGGATGGACCAGATCGCGATCGGCTGGCTGATCTGGGACATGACCGGATCGAGCGCCTACCTCGGCATCATGGCCTTCTGCCGGGCGTTCCCGATTCTTCTCTTTACACTCTTCGGTGGCGCTATTGCCGACCGCTTCGAACGCCGTCGCGTCATGCAGGTCACACAGACCTGGGCAATGATGCTGGCCCTGCTGCTGGCGTTTCTCGTCTTCACCGATATCGTCCAGGTCTGGATGGTGCTGACGATCGCTGCCCTTCGTGGGGTGATGCTGTCGGTCAATCTTCCGACACGACAGGCGCTGCTGTCCGACATCGTCGATCGTGAACACCTCTCGAACGCGATCGCCCTCAACTCGGCGACGATGAACCTGACACGAATCCTCGGTGGCTCGCTCGGTGGCCTGGGTATCACTCTCGTTGGCGTCGCAGGCGTCTTCCTCCTGAACGGGATGTCGTTCATCATCCTGATCGTCGCGTTGGCGGCGATGTCGATCCCTCCGGCGACCACGTCAAGAACACGCAAGAACGTGCTCCGGTCGATTGGCGAGGGGCTGTCGTACGTCCGGCATCATGCGACGTTGCGCTCACTAACGGTGCTTGCGCTGGTGCCGATGGTGTTCGGGATGCCGTACATGTCGCTGATGCCGATCTTCGCCGATGACGTGCTCGGGATCGGCAACGAAGGCTACGGGTTGCTCGTCTCGCTCACCGGCGTCGGCGCGTTGACTGGCGCGCTGACGGTCGCTGCGCTCAACGACTACCGAAAGCGTGGTCAACTGATGCTCTTCATTATGGTCGGCTTCGGGGCGATGCTGTTTCTCTTCTCACGCTCATCTGTACCGCTTCTGTCCGGCGCGTTGTTGCTGGGTGTCGGCGCCTGTCAGACCGGCTACATGGCCTTCAACACGACACTGCTGCAAACGCATGCGTCGGACGAAATGCGGGGCCGGGTGATGAGCGTCTTCTTCCTCAACCGTGGCCTCGTCCCGCTCGGAACGATCGGAGCCGGGTTCGCCGCCGAGGTGATCGGCGCACAGTGGACGGTGACGATCATGTCGTCGGTCGTCATTCTCCTGGCGCTGTTGACGATCGCTCGCGTTCCCCAGGTACGTGAGGTGGAATAGTGAATCCTCCCAGCGAGTTGTGATTGGCAACGAAAGACTCAATCGAACGCTCATGATTGCCACGAGTGAACGATGAACCAGCCGAGCCGATCTTGATACCCGAATCGCCAACAACCTCGGAACGAGTGCTATCGCCCCAATCGCGTGCCGACAAAGACCGAATCGCTCCAATCTGGGCCGCCCTGAAGAGATCGATCATGATGCATTTTCCCTGGTTTAAGCCGTTGACAAACCCAAACATCTGTTCTACTGTACTCGCCCTGTTTGGACAGGGGCACTGGTGGACGAGAGACCGGGAGGAGGTCGATTGACTCGGTACGATGTCTACCTGGAGGTTGGTGACGGTGGCGTCAGCATGGCGCATGTGTTGCAGTTGCCTGGCTGCGCGGCAGGCGGTGTCAGTCTCGATGATGCGCTGGCGAATGTCGTGACGGCGATCGCCGACTACTACGACTGGCTTGGCCGGCACAATGATCCGAGCCTCAACAGTCGATCGGCGATCACGATCGAGATGGCAGAAATCACCCGTGGGCTCGGTCCATTCCAGAAAGGCGACAAAGCCGCGCTCTTCGGGCCGGATCGCGAGCCGCTCAGTCGGGAGGAACTGGAAACATGCCTCCGCTACGCTGACTATAGTCGCCTGGATCTGCTGGATCTGACGCGAGCGCTGTCTGAGGAAACATTCGACTGGAAGCCGGGGCCGGACGACCCACAGGCTCACGACGCGATGACGATTCGCGAGATCCTGCGCCACGTCGGCAACGCGGAGGAGTGGTTCGCGTCGCGCCTGGTTCACCCCGACCGATTACCCGTGCAATGGCGAGACGACGATCAGTTGCCGATATTTGCGTTCCTGGCGATGGAGCGCCGTACGGTGACGACGCTACTGCGCGAGTTGACCGACGAGGAACGGGAAGCCATCACCTATCCGGACTGGTTAACCGACCATCCTGATGAGCCATGGACGGCCCGCAAAGCACTACGCCGGTTGCTCGAACATGAGCGAGAACACACCTGCCATATCCGCGAGATCCTGGCGGTCCGGCAGCGTCAACGGGTGATGGCCTGACCGAGTGCACGGTTCGTCACATCGCTGTCCCCTGCAAATCGGCGTACCCCTGTCTCATTACTCACTGACCTGATTGACTTAGCAATGCGAGGATCGGATCAACCGGTCCTCGTTCGACGGGTGGGTGAGGGAAACGAGCATCGTTACGCCGATCGCCGAACAACACACTGACCGTGTCCAGATCGCCAGGGCACCACGCGCCGCGAGGGTGGCGGTCGCTGCGGCCTTCGGAATCAACGGAGTCGCTAACGGCAATTGGGTCGTCCGGATTCCGGCGATTCAGGAACGGCTTGATCTGAGTGAGGCGTCGCTCGGGCTGGCGCTACTGGGGATGCCGCTCGGTGCGATCCTCATCATGCCGCTGGCCGGTAGCTGGATCGCGCGCTATGGGAGTCGGATCGGCGTCTGGATCGGGACGCTTGGCATCTGCAGCGCGGTGATGCTTCCCGGGATT
>JBGSWU010000407.1:0-2688 GCA_041751795.1 Thermomicrobiales bacterium | reverse complement strand
CGCGCAACTCCTACGTCATGGCCGTCGTCACTCCCGCCGAGCGACCCGCTGCCGCAAGCGTCACCGCCGTCCCGCGCAGCCTGGCGACAGCGACCAGCCCGTTGATCTCCGGCTGGCTGCTTGGGCTGACGACGTTCGGCTGGCCGCTCGTCATCGGTGGTGGACTGAAGATTGTCTACGACCTGCTGCTCCTGCGAATGTTCCGCACGGTTCGCCCACCTGAAGAACGCGACAGGTAGACAGATACCAGTCCCTCCAACGGTGGATGTCACCAACGGCGTATCATTAGGACGGCAAATGAGCACGCATTCCAGCATGATAGTGAGACAACAACGATGCAGTACAAGTTCAGTGATGTGCAACCGTGGACGTGGGCCTCAGTCAGTGCAGCCGTCGCGGCGATGGCGCTGGCAGGGACGGTTGCGAATATGACCCGCCGAACATCCAGCGATATTGCGGTCCTTGATCCGAGCGCACCGTTCGACCCCTACTTCGGACTCGCCGAGTACGCGTTCAGCGTCGTACCGGAACGCTAGCCATCCTCCACTGGAATAAGTCAGCCGTCCGTTTCCTTGCACTTCTATAGAACGGCAGTCGACGAACGGAGGCGCAATGTCCCAAAGCGATCGTAAACCAGCCAACGAAACCATCAGCCTGCGCGACTTCGCGGGCAGCCTGATGCCCGGTGCCGGGCGTACCGACAACCTTCTTAAGTTCCTCGTCAATCTCGATGAGAAGGAAATCGCCTCGTTCTTCACAGGCCTGTTCACGACAATCCAGCGGGTCGTCGATGGTGAGGCGGATACCACGGCACTCGAAACGTATCTGATCGAGCAGGAAACGAACGCTCGCACCCTCGGCGTCGAGCGACGTCGCGGACCGGCTGGATTGCCGGAACAGCCGTTGTCCCTCCCGGCATGGGCTCCACTCCAGCAACCGCTAGGTGACACGCGAGTCGCCTTGCTCGGTTCCGGCGCGATTCGCCGGTCCGTCGATCAGCCATACATCGCCGAGGGATACGACTACGATCAGGCGGTTGCCAACCCGTCTAAAGCATACGATCGCAACCCGGCGCTCAGGATCATTCCAGCCGACACCGATTCGGGCAGTCTTCTCGTTGAGCACATCGCGTACGACATCAGCGCCGCATTACTCGACGTCAACGTCGTCTTCCCGATCGATCGGCTGCGCGAACTTGTCACCACAGGCGACATCGGCGCGACAACCGCCAATCACTATGCATTTTCTGGCCTGACCAACCTCAAACGCCTGACCGAGGAAGCTGCTCCTGCCTGGGCCGAGCAGATCATCGCCGATGGCGGGCAAGCCGTCGTGCTCGTCCCTGGCTGACCGATCTGCATGGTGTCCGTTGGATACCTCGCACGAACAATCGAAGAGGCGGGAATCCCGACCGTGGCGATCTACCCGATCGCGTTCCGGGCCGTCGTTGAGATCATGCGACCACCACGAGCCTTGCTCAGTCCACGGCTGATGGGCCGACCAGTCGGCCATCCCGGCGACGCAGACGGCCAGCGAACGACGGTTCTCGCAGCATTGCGCCTTCTGGAAGAGGCCAGAAAACCAGGCACGATCGCAGCGTTGTAAATGCCCTCGATCAGTCGTCTTTCAGTTCGGGGGGATACAGAAAGTAATTCGCCGCACTGGCCGCCTGACCACCCTCATGGACTGCCGTGCTGATCTGATGCGAATGCAGCCGGGTGACATCGCCAGCGGCGTAGACACCGGGGACGTTCGTCTTCTGCTCGGTATCGACGGTGATGTACCCATGCTCGCTGAGTTCGAGGCCCAACCCCTCGACGAGGTCGGTCTGCGGCGTCTGCCCCTGAACAGCGAACAACTGGTCGAGTTCGATCGTCCGTCCGCCATCGGTTCGGATCTCCTGGAAATAGCCACCCTCACCGAGAACCGCGCCGATCTTGTCGTGGATCAGCGGAATACCTGCCGCGTCGAGTCGCCGCTGGTACTCCTCGTCGATATAGCAATCGCTGGAGTTGGTCATCACCGTCAACTTATCCGTGAAGCGTCGTAGTTGCATCGCTTCAGACGTCGTCGCGTTCTGGTTCCCGATGACGACAACGCGCTCGTCCTTGCAGGCGTAGCCGTCACAGGTGATGCACCAGAACATGCTGCGTCCGACATACTCATCCCAACCATCAAAGTGGGGGTAGTGGTCAATCACGCCGGTCGCGACAATGATCGCCCGTCCGCGCCATTCCCCGGCCTGCCCGGATGCGACGAACCAGTCTCTCTCTTTCCGGACATCCGTCACCTTGTGATCGACACACGTCACCTGCGGATACTCGCCGAGTTGCTGTCGACCAAGTTCGCGCAGGTCGCGAGCAGCCACGCCGCCGGGGAACCCCAGATAGTTGTGGTTCCGCTGGTGCCACGTCGAACGCCCCTGTCCAGCGTCGAATACGATCACGCTCCGGTCAAACCGAGCCAGATAGAGCGCCGCCGACAATCCCGCCGGCCCTCCCCCAACGACGAGAACCTCGGCCTCGTTTGCTGTATTAGTGTTTATGTCATGAACGTCGGACACGCGTGCTCCCCACGGTTGCATAGGACGGCCCCGCTTACACGGAACCAACATGCAATCATCGCGCCATACCGGATCGCAATAGCGCAGGTAGCATTGACCGCAGTCCAACGATGGCGCATTTCAGA
>JBGSWU010000406.1:0-2240 GCA_041751795.1 Thermomicrobiales bacterium | reverse complement strand
GACCTGGGCAAGGCCAATCGCTGCGAACACGTCAAGCGTCGTGCGCAGGTCTGTCGAAGCAAGAAGCCATCCGGCGATCAGGACGCCAAGCGGAGACGCCAGTTCGATCAACGCCAGGTTGGCACCAAAGACGCGGCCCCGTAACTCGATCGGTGTGCGTTCCTGGCGAATCGTGGCCGAGAATGGTCTACCGGCGCCGCTTACGATCCCAACCAGCCCAATCGCGATTGTCGCGCCGACGAGTCCAGGGAGACCGACCAGAACACAGAAGCCAACGACGCTTGCCGCATTCACGACCAGATACCAGACGCGGCGTGGAACACGTGGCGCGAACGCTCCGTATGCGAGCGCGCCGGCCAGCGCTGTCGCCCCGAACGCGGCGAGCGCTACGCCGAGACCGACCGCGCTGTCGAAGACCCGATCGGCGTAGACCGGCATGATCACGAGAAAGAGCGGTGCGATCCGCATGTTGCCGATCATCGACATCACGGCCAGTCCAAGCAGCACGGTATCGCGGCGGATGTACCGAACCCCGGCCAGCGTCCGTGAGATTGCCGCGTGAACGCCGGGTATTCGCTCTTCGTCACCCCTCGGAGTCGATGGCACTCCGAAGCGAATCAACAGCGCTGAGACCGCGAACGAGACTGCGTTGAGCGCTAGGACAAGGCTGGCGCTCGTTGTCGCGATCAGGAGCCCTGCAGCGAGCGGGCCGAGTACATTCTTGAATTGCAGGATGCTCTCGAATACGGAGTTTGCACGTTCGAGCGGTAGTCGTCCAGTCGAGGCGATGTCCGGGATCATGCTCTGGCGAGCAGTGATCCCAGGAGCATCCAGCAGCGTCCCAAGGAAGACGAGTGCGAGGAGCGCTGCAAGGTTCAAGCCGATCGTGACGTGCAGCAACGGGATCAGCGCGACAGTCAGTCCACTGGCAATGTCACCGACAACGCTCATTCGCCGGAAGCCGAGCCGGTCGACGAGCGACCCTCCGGCGAAGGTGGCGATGATGTACGGCACGAGCATCGCGAACGCAGTCAGTCCGACATAGCCGACGTCGCCAGTTGTCTGGAGGACGAACCATGGGATGGCAAGCACTGCCATCTCGTTGCCAAAGCCGGAGATCGCGTTCGCTGTCAGCAGCGCGTACAGCGGTCGGCGGTTGCCAGCCTGATTCGGAGGCGAAGGTGTTTTAGAGTCATCTGGACCGGACGACATGCTGCGCTATGGCTTCCCGAGGCCGTGGCGTTTGAGGAAGTTGTGGACGGTGCTGTTCCAGGCGATCGGATTTTCGCGTGCTGCGCCATGATGGGTGTTGGGCAGGATGAAGTATTCGCTGCCGGGAATCATCTGATGCCACTCATAGGACATCGTTACAGTCTTCTGGGACTCGTTGCCGCCGACGAGGATGAGGACCGGCATCGTGAGGGCTGCCATCTCACCTGCCCGAGGGCGAGTGTCGAAGGCACGGATGGCCTGAAGGGCACGGATCGCGTCGTCCTTCGAATTGCCGAGCGGTGTCGTCAGCGTTGCCGTGTACCGCCCGAGGTCGGTGTCTTCGAAGCCTGGGCGAGTGGTCGGCGGTCCGCTGTCTTGCCATGCGAACGATTTGGGTTGGGTGACGATCGGCTTGCCGCCCGACTCGATGATTTTGATCTGCTCGTCGATCCAGTGTTGCGAGTCCTCGCGGAACCAGGGGACGGTGTGGCCGATGACGAGTGCGAGGGCACGGTCGGGGTAATCGAGGCCGAACTGACAGGCGATCACGCCGCCGAGCGATGCGCCACCGACGATGGCTTTGTCGATGTTGAGGGCATCCAGGAGGCCGCGCAGATCGGCTGCGAAGTCGGCGTTGGTCCACTCTCCGGGAGGGGAGGCACTTCGTCCGGTGCCGCGCCGATCGAAGGTGATCACCCTGTAGAACTGCGAGAAGTAGGGGATCTGGGTCACCATCCACGGCAGGTGGTGATGCCCCTGAAGGACGAGCGGGATTCCCTCGCCGGTGTCCTCGTAGAACAGCTCGATGCCGTTGGCCCGGATTCTAGGCACGGGATTCCTCCTGTCGTGGTTAAAATTGGTCGACATTGCGTTGACAAGGATGACAGGCGAGTGGTGCTGTTCCTCTCAATCGATTGCAACACTTGGGCATTCACGCATGGCTCACTCAGCACTCAGCACTTACAAATACATTTCGAACCAGCCAGTGAGGCGTTGGAGGAGGTCGAGCATGTGAGCGCGTTCGTGGA
>JBGSWU010000405.1:0-12090 GCA_041751795.1 Thermomicrobiales bacterium | reverse complement strand
ACACTGGTTGGCGAGGGTGTCCCGGTCGAGCAGTCGACTCCGGAACCGATCGTTGAAGAACCAGTCGTCGAAACTCCGGCTGTCGTTGAAGAGCCAACGAGTGAGCCGGTCGCCACCGAGGAAGTCGTCAGCGAGCCGACCGAGACAGGAACGCCGTAGAACGCTGCGGCAGTCGGTCATGATTCAAGGGCGAGACATTGTCTCGCCCTTTTCGTTGCCTCGCTCGGATTGTGGCGGCGTCGGGCAGCGGTCTTGTCTGGCGTTTCGTTTTGGAGGAGCGAGGGTGCCGAACACCTGCGGACAGGCGTTCGGCGATCAGTAACACGCCGAATCATCCTGACAACAGGTTGACGGGTCCTGCGGCTTACGGTTGTGGCTTGCCTGGAGGGTTGTCGCCGAGGTTGGACGGGTTGTTGCCCTCGGTCGTCGACTTTTGTCCAAAGAATCCACGGATCATGTCAAGCAATTTGCCTAGCATTGATGTTCTCCATTCTGATGTCCTCACGGACAATGCATTGCGCGGAATCTCACCGCTGCGTGCTGGAACGATCGTTGTCGGCGAGCGCGCGGGTCTCAGACTGCGCCGTTGTTGCCGACGCCACTAGCTGCTCGCGACCGTTGTCGCAGGCCGTCTCAGATTGTCCAACTCGGTACATCAACATGATATCATATTGACAGCGATGTAAAAGTGATGTATCTGCGGTGTAGCTTGCTGCATGAGTCGCGACAACACGCGGAAATGACAATGCCTTTGTTGGCCTTGCGTACCGATCTGCTAAATGTCTGCTGCCTGGCCACGGAGTCAGGTTCCTTGAATACATTGATCGCCCAGATCGAGAATGGCTGGCAGACGCCGGTTCGTGTCACCATGTCTGAAATGGTGGTCCTGGAAGTCACACCGTTGTCCGCTGGCCGGACCGTATTGGCCGATGGCAATGGCGAAATACAGAAAATGGACGTGCCATGTTACAAGCTGCCACGTTACGCGGATCGACGTTGCTGGACCTGGATTTCGAGTTCAATCTGACATGCACGCCGAATGCTCGACGGCTCCCGGTTGGAGTTGAGCTTCGTCCGGGCGGTGGCGCTGATGTACGCGTTTGGGCACCACGCTGTCATTCCGTCGGGATTGTCATCGAATCTGACTTCGGGATAATCTCGGAGCATCAGCTGGACGCTGAAACCGAAGGCTACTTCTCCGGATTTGTGGCTGAGGTCCGTGCCGGTAATCGCTATCGTTTCCGGCTCGATCATGGCTTGGCCTATCCTGATCCGGTATCGCGTTTCCAGCCAGAGGGGCCACATGGCCCGTCAGCGGTTGTCGATCCGTATGCGTTCGTCTGGAGTGATGCCAACTGGACCGGCGTTGCGTTACGCGGAGCGGTGATCTATGAGCTGCACGTGGGGACGTTTACCCAGGCGGGAACCTGGGACGCGGCCCGGCACGAGCTCCCGGCGTTGCGTGACCTCGGCGTGACCGTGATTGAGGTGATGCCGATCGCCGATTTCCCTGGCCAGTTCGGCTGGGGCTATGACGGCGTCAACCTGTTCGCGCCATCAAGGCTGTACGGCGAGCCCGATGATGTGCGGCAATTTATGGACGACGCACACAAGCTCGGTATCGGCGTGATCCTCGATCTGGTGTACAACCACCTCGGCCCAGACGGTAACTATCTGGCAGCATTCAGCGATGACTACCGTTCGAAGGGCGAGCATACTGAGTGGGGCGATGCGTTCAACTTCGACCGTGAAAACAGCGCTCCGGTTCGTGAGTTGTTCGTGAGCAACGCACGCTACTGGATCGAGGAATTCCACTTCGATGGTTGCCGACTGGATGCCACGCAGCAGATCTTCGATGACTCGGACCGGCATATCATCACCGACGTGACGGCCGCTATCCGCCAGGCAGCCGGGACACGTCGAACGATCGTTATCGCCGAGAACGAGCGGCAGGACGTCCGGCTCATCGCGTCTCCGGATGCGGGCGGCTACGGCATGGACGGACTTTGGAACGACGACTTTCATCACAGTGCCATCGTTGCCCTGACTGGTCGCAACGAGGCCTACTACAGCCAGCACCGTGGCACTCCTCAGGAACTGATCTCAGCGGCCAAACATGGGTTCCTGTACCAGGGGCAGTACTACGCCTGGCAGCTGCAAGCACGTGGCACACCGGCGCTTGGCCTGCGTCCGGAGGTAGCCATCTCCTATCTCCAGAATCACGATCAGGTCGCCAATTCGGCACGCAGTTCCCGCATTCATAAGCTAACCGATGCGAGCCAACTGAGGGCGATGACGACCTTGTTGCTGCTCGGCCCTGGCACGCCGATGCTATTTCAGGGCCAGGAGTTCGCAGCGTCGAGCCCGTTCTCCTACTTTGCCGACCATGCAGACGAGCTAGCCGGCATGGTCAATTCTGGACGTGCTGACTCGTTTCGGCAGTTCCCGAGCGTGATGGACTTTCAAGAGACGTCGGACATGGCCGTGCCTACCGACCCGATGACGTTTATCGGTTCCAAGCTTGACCATGCAGAGCGCGCGCGTAACGCGGAATTCTATGCGCTCCATCGCGATCTGTTGCGGCTGCGGCGCGAAGATCCGGTCTTCCAGCTCCAGGCGGCGTTGGGGATCGATGGCGCCGTCATTGGTGACGAGGCGCTCGTCCTGCGTTTCTTCGGCGTGGACGGCGACGACCGACTCCTGCTCATCAATCTGGGCAGGGATGTCATCTTGTTGCCAATGCCGGAACCGCTGTTGGCACCGTCGAGTCGTGGACCATGGCGATTATTCTGGTCGAGCGAAGAGCCGCGCTATGGCGGGAGTGGAACGCCACCATTTACGCCGGACTCGTCCTGGCGGCTGGCCGCCCACTCGGCAACCGTGTTGTTACCGAATGGGACCGACCAGCACTAGAGCGATAGAAACGCGGTCTATCTGCCACGAGTCGGGACCGTTCTCAGCGATGTTGTCCTGGTCCAACGGAGATGAAACTACCGGACTTGAAGGGCGATGCTTGGCGACGATGGTTCAGGTCTTGATCGCAGTAAGGTTGGCTCGCAGGCCCGGCGTATTTGCGAGTCGTCGGTCATTGGTGAGAAGGACGACACCGCGGCTCATAGCAGTCCCGGCGATGATCGCGTCGGGCAGTTTCAGTCGATAGTCGCGACGAAGTTGAATCGCAGCATCCCGGATCTCAGCGGTGAGTTCGATGACGACCACCGTTGTTAGGAACTCCAGCACTTGTCGCTCTTCATCGGGCGACAACAGCGGATACGACAACAATTCGATCTGGGTGATCACCGAGACGATGTAGTCATCATCAGGCAATGGTTGTGCCAGTTTCCCACCCAGGAAATACATAGCAGTGTTCGTGTCGAGGACGACGCTCACTCAGGTTCCTGATCGAACGTCTGGTCCCATTCACGGTCCCACTCAGCGCGGATTCGGCGCTGAAACTCCAGCGGATCCTCGGTTAGTGTGATCGATCCAGCGAAGCGCGAGAGATCGACGCGGCGTGGTTCAGGTTTCTGGAGATTGAGGAGTTTCTCAATCTCCAGCCAGTCGTCGTAGCTGATGACGACCTCGATTGGATTGTGGTCCTCGTCAGTGACGATCTTCTTTCGGATTGCGATCATAGAGGACTCCGTTCAGACGCAGGCAGATACGAGCGTAAGCGTACATCCTCAGTCGACGAGCGAGCGATAGAGCGCCAGTGTCTGGTCGGCGATGGCGTCCCAGGAGAAGTGCGCTTCGGCGCGTTGACGTCCGGCGAGACCGTAGCGGTCGTGTTTGGCGGGGTCGAGTGCGACGGCGTTGATGGCGCTGGCAAGGTCACGGGAGAACTGGGTTGGGTCGGTCGGTTCGAAAGTGCCGGGCTTGAGCTCCAGCGGGACGAGTTCACCGGTCTCACCGGGAACGACGACTTCCGGGATGCCGCCGATGGCCGAGGCGACGACGGCGGTTTCGGTGGCCATCGCTTCGAGATTGATGATCCCGAACGGCTCGTAGACGGACGGGCAGACGAAGACGGCTGCGTGTGAGTAGAACCCAATGATCTCGTCGCGCGGCAACATCTCCTGGATCCAGATGACGTCATTCCGTCCCTGGCTGACGTCGGCGACACGGGCCGTCATCTCCTCACCGATCTCCTTCGTATCGGGCGCACCGGCGCAGAGGACGATCTGGAGGGATGGGTCGATGTCAGGGATGGCGTTGACAAGGTGAATGATCCCCTTCTGGCGAGTGATCCGTCCGACGAAGAGGACGTAGGGCCGCTCCGGATCGACACCGCGCGCGACGAGCGCATCGACCGAGGTCGCCTTCCGGTACTCGTCAAGGTCGATGCCATTGTGGATGATCTTGACCTTGTTCGGGTCGACCTCGAAGTGGTTCAGGACATCGTTGCGTGTTCCCTGCGAGACAGCGATGACCGCGTCGGCGCTTTCGATCGCGGTTCGCTCAATCCAGGAGCTCATGTTGTAGCCAGCGCCGAGTTGTTCGACTTTCCACGGGCGCAGCGGTTCGAGCGAGTGGGTCGTCAGGACGAACGGGACGTCCCAGAGCATGCGCGCGAGATACCCGGCCATGTCGGTATACCAGGTGTGGCAGTGGACGATGTCGGCGTCAAACTGGTCTTTGGCCATCGCGAGGTTACGCGAGAAGGCGTCCAGCGCGCCGGTGAAGCGCGGGTCGGTGTTCTGCTTCATCTCATCCCAGCCGAGGTAGCCGCGGACGGTGATGTTGCCGTCGTCAACGCGTTGCTCACCGAATGAGCGCACCTCAACGCCGACTTTCTTCGCCAGCGCTTTGCTCAGGTACTCGACGTGCACACCTGCACCACCGTAGACATTCGGTGGGTACTCGTTCGTGAAGAGCGCCACCTTGCTCAGTTTGCTACCCGCCATCGACTCCAAAGCCTTCCTCTCCCAACGTATCTCGACCGGGAGAGGATGCCATATGCCGTCATTTCAACGACCGCTCCGCGTAGGGGCCCGTGCGCGATTTCAGTTCGGGCCGTGCTAATTCCCCTTGAATTCGGGCGGTCGCTTTTCCGTGAGTGCCTGAATCGCCTCCCGGTGGTCGTGGCTGCTGCCGGTGATCCCCATCAGGGACGAGGCCGCGTCGAGGTGGGTGCGTAGGTCGCTGCGTTGGCCTTGGTAGACGAGCCGCTTGATTGCCCGAACGGCCATGGACGGGCTGTTGACGAGTCGTTGGGCGAAGGCGAAGGTCTCGTTCAGCAACTCGGCGTCCGAATACACCTTGTTGACAATCCCAAGCTCCAGAGCTTCCTGGGCGTTGAGGGAATCGCCTGTCCAGAGAAGCTCCAGCGCCTTCGCCGTCCCGACGAGACGAGGGAGAAAATAGGCACCACCATCACCGGGGACGAGCCCGAGCTTGACATAGCCTTCGGCGAAGCGGGCACTTTCGGCGGCGAAGCGCAGGTCGCACATCAGCGCCATGTCCATGCCGGCCCCATTCGCTGTGCCGTTGACGGCGGCGATGACTGGCTTGTCGATCAGCTCAAGGGTCGTCGCAACCCGATGGACGTGACTCCAGATGAAGTCCTTCTGCTGAAACGGGGTCTCGTCGATTCGTTGCCGCATTTCGACGAGGTCGCCACCAGCACAGAATGCACGTCCTGCTCCGGTGACGACGATGACGTGGATGTCGTCATTGTCGCGGCACTCGGTGAGCGCCTCGGCCCATGCATCGATCATCTCCTGAGTGAAGGCATTCAACTTTTCCGGTCGGTTCAGCGTCAGGGTCGCTACTCGGTCGTGGACCTCGAATCGCAGTTGCTTCGTTGACATCGTGTATCCCTCCCATTCCTCGTCAGAGAGGATGCCATGGATCAGGGATCACGAGATGGATCCGGGTGGAGAGATTTCTCATGTGATCTCGTGCCCTGGGCTGGCAGCAACCTTCTGTTGTCTACGTCGGTCGTGCGTATCTCTGTCGGGTTGGGCTGCTCTACCGCGGAACGACGCCCTGTTGTTATTGTCAGGCATCGCTGTCCTGGCTAAACATCTTTGCTTCGATCTTCAGCACAATCGATCGGGAATCTATCCCGCTTGATTCGGGAATCCTACTCATGACATAGGACCAGCATCACCGTAGGCTCAAGTGAGCGGTTTGTCCGGTCGATGCTGCGCGATAGCGATCATGAAAGGAACAACGATGTCGGCGACGTCACTTTATCGACTCAGTGGTCTCGCTTTTCTCGTCGCCTTACCGCTCCAGGTGATCGGATTGCTCATCCACCCACCAGGCGAAGAAATCCGGCATGTGCTTGAATCGACATACTCTCTCGCCCACATCATCGTTGTAGGGGCCTGGCTGCTGATTCTGCTTGGGCTACCTGGGTTGTATGTTTACCAGGCAAGCCGGGCGGGCAAGCTAGGGTTGATTTGTTTCGCGTTCCTGATGATCGCGGCGGCCTATCACTTCTACCTTGTGCTGTACGAAGCCTTTGTGACGCCGATTCTCGCCAAGGATGTCGCCACGCAACGACTGGTCGGACCAGGTGGTGACCTCGCCCACGGCGCAGAAGTTGTCGCGATGCTCTTCATGCCGTCAATTATTGCCATCCCGCTTTTCGGCGTCGCCAGTTTGCGGGCTGGGGTCTTCCCACGTCTTTCGGCGTGGCTGCAGATCGTTTCGGTACCGATCTGGCTCGCCTGTGCGCTGCTCTTCAGCCTGCTTCCCGGACGGATCGAGGATGCGCTGCTGGCTCCAGTCAACTTCGGGCCTATCACGGTCTTTTACACGATCCTGACACTTGGCTATGCTCATGGCGGATACGTACTCTGGAACGCAGTAGGTGCCGAGCGGGACGTTCCGGTGCGCCTGACGACGTCACAGGGAGTGTCGTGACCGGCTTGGAGCTTGTTGCCATCTTTTGACCCCGTTGACGTGCGTTGCCGTTTGTAGACAGATCGCGCCCACGTCAACAGCGGGGGTATCGTGATCGGCTAGACGAGCGCGTAAACTGACTGTGTTGCCCGGTTTCGAATCAGACATGTCGTCTGCTAACGCCTGCATGGAGATCACACTGTGCAACCCTTCCCCATATCGCAGGATTTCGCGGCCCCAACCGATGATCGTAGACGTGTCCTCGCGGGACTACCGCTCCGCGTAGCCCGACTCGTCTGGGTGCTGGTGGTTGCATCTGCAACCGCACTCTTTGTTATTTCCATCCCTGCGCTTTACCAGCACCACGATCCTCCGCCAGTCGCGCTTCGGGAAGCATTAGACCGAATCGGGTGGCCGCACCTTGTATATCCGTTGTATTGGGTCGGCGTGCTCAGCGTGTTTGCCGTCATCTGTATCGCCGTCGCTGGCTTGATTCTCTGGCGCAAGCAGAATGACAGGATGGGGTTGTTCAGTTCGTTCTTCCTCATCATGCTTGGAACAAACAACATCCCAATGACCGAGGCGTTAGCCGCCGCACATCCCGGGATGCAGATTCCCATCATGGTCGGCCGTGGTCTGGCGGTCGCGTGTCTGTTCTTCTTTCTTGTCCTTTTTCCAGATGGTCGTTTCGTACCATCCTGGACTCGATTTGTGGCCATGACGTGGGCATGTGGATTCTTGATCGGCACGCTGACATCCGGCCTGTCGATCTGGTCTGGCGTCTGCCTTGTCGGTGGACTGCTCTGCGGCGTCACTGTCCAGGTCTACCGCTACCGACGAGTAGCCGAATGGGTCGAGCGCCAGCAAACAAAATGGGTGGTGTCCGGAGTCGTCATTGGTTCGGTTGTTCAAGTCGCGGGTATCTTCGTCTACGCATTCAGTGCTCCGGGTCTGCAAGCAATCATGATCGACCTGCTCAGCCTCACCTTGGTGACGGCTGGCTTCTCTGTCGTTCCCATCTCAATCGGCATTGCTATCCTGCGCTATCGACTCTGGGATATCGACATCCTCATCAACCGCACCGTCGTTTACGGTTCACTGATGGTTAGCATCGTCGCAATCTATCTTGTGGTGGTGCTCGGTGTAGGTGCTCTCCTGCTTGACCTTAGTAGAGGCAATCTCCCGCTCTCACTCATCGCCATGGGTATCGTTGCCTTCGGGTTCCAGCCGCTGCGCGATCGTCTCCAGCGGGTTGTCAACCGCTTGACTTATGGTGAGCGTGACGATCCGTACGCGGTGTTGTCACGATTGAGCCGACGGCTTGAGGCGACCTTGGCAACGGATGCCGTCCTGCCGGTGATAACCGAGACGGTGACTGACGCTCTTCGGCTTCCGTACGCCGCGATAATGTTGGGGCATGACGCGAACGGCGATATCGTCGCCGCAAGTGGTCAACCCGTTGCTGAACCGCTTCGGATGCCGCTTGTATACCAGCAAGAGGTGGTTGGCGAACTGCATGTATCCCCGCGTGGTCGAAACGAGGCATTCAGTTCCCTCGATCTGCGTTTGCTCGATGATCTTTCGCGCCAGGCAGGTGCTGCCGCCTATGCTGTACGTCTCACGACAGCCCTTCAGACGTCCCGCGAGCAATTGGTCCTGGCTCGTGAGGAAGAGCGCCGCCGGTTGCGTCGCGACTTACATGACGGACTCGGCCCACAACTCGCTGGACTGACGCTGAAGCTGGAGACAGCGCGCAACCATGCGGCAGATGCCCAGCGAGTTGAGGAGTTGCTTACACAGGCTGGCGTGCAAGCTCAGGCTGCGATCGCCGATATCCGACGCCTTGTGTATGCGTTGCGGCCACCATCTCTGGATCAATTCGGTCTTATTGGCGCATTGGAGCAGACCGCAAACCAACTTAGCGATACTGGATCTGGTGGGCTGCTCATCAAGATTGAGGCGTCAGATATTCTGCCAACGTTGCCGGCTGCTGTCGAAGTAGCTGCGTACCGGATTGTCCAGGAGGCGATGACGAATACTGCTCGACACGCTGGAGCTCGGATCTGCATTGTGCGAATCGCATTCAACACAGACGCCCAGATGCTGAATCTTGAGATCGTCGATGACGGATGTGGCTTGAGCGATCACGACAATTCTGGGGCATTCCCGTATGGCGTGGGAGTGCAGGCGATGCGCGAGCGTGCGGCAGAATTGGGTGGGACGTTTCGTATTGGATCAACGCCCCAGTCAGGGATACGCGTGCTTGTGGAGCTGCCGTGCCGACTGTCAAAGCAAACGACTCGAAGCGACTCCGAATGACTGGGACGGTGAGGATATACATACATGGACGGAGACCGGATCCGGGTCCTGATCGCTGATGACCACCCGATCTTTCGCGACGGAATGCGCGGCTTGCTTGAATCAGTCGGTGATATTGATGTCGTTGGCGAGGCGACGACCGGCGAAGAGACGGTTGTATTGGGTGGACAACTCCAGCCGGACGTGGTTCTGATGGATATCAGCATGCCGGGTGTTGACGGTATCGAGGCAACGCGTCGGCTGCTGCACACCAGTCCACACATTGCCGTGCTGATCGTCACCATGTTTGAGGATGACGATTCGGTCTTTGCTGCAATGCGAGCAGGAGCGCGAGGATATCTGCTCAAAGGCGCGAGTCAGGCGCAAACGCTGCGGGCAATTCGGTCAGTTGCCAGTGGTGAGGCGATCTTCAGTCCGTCTATCGCTGAACGCCTCATCGGCTTCTTCTCCACACCTCAATTGAATCCGGAGCCGATCTTTCCAGAGTTGACAGAACGCGAACGGGAGATTCTGGCGCTCATCTCCGAGGGATTGAGCAACCCTGAAATCGCTGACAAGCTTTACCTGAGCCTCAAAACCGTGCGTAACCATGTCTCAAACATCTTCAGCAAACTCCAGGTTGTCGATCGCGCGCAGGCAGCGATTCGAGCACGCGAGGTCGGGTTGCGAGGAAGTTCAGCCGCCGGACCGCGCTGATCTGAGTCACGCTTTCGACTGACACTGAGCGTGTCGTTATCGTCCCAGGGGCCCTCGATCAGAGATGCAATTCCTTCAACGCCTTTACTTGATCCCGTAGACATGGTCACGGGCTGTTGTTAACGATGTACCGTTGAACGGTGAGGATGGATGATGGCGCAGGGTCGCGCCACCCCCAACCCTAGGGATGGCGCGAGCCGTCTATCCGCGTTTTTCGATTGGGACGAACTGCTGTGACGCTGGGCCGATGTACTCGGCGCCCGGGCGGATCAGGCGATTATTGTCCCACTGCTCCATGACGTTCGCGCTCCAACCGACGATGCGTGAGATGGCGAAGACGCCAGGCATCAGGTCGGGCGGGAAGCCGAGGTTGTAGAGGAGTGGTGCCGAGTAGAACTCGACGTTTGGATAAAGCTTGCGTTCGGAGAAGTACGGGTGGTGTGCGGTCAGCTCTTCCATCTGGTGGGCGAGCTGATACCACTTATCGTCGCCGATCTCGTTGGCGACCTTCTCCGACCACTTCATCAGATGGTCGACTCGTGGGTCACGGGTCTTGTAGATGCGGTGGCCCATGCCCATCAGTCGGCGATTGATCCGCAGCGACTCATCGACATAATCGTCAATCTCGCCGGGGTGGCCGATGTCAAGCAGCATGTTCATCGCCATCATGTTCGCGCCACCGTGGGCAACGCCCTTGAGGCTGCCGAGGGCGGCGGTGACGGCAGAGTAGATGTCTGATGTCGAAGAAACGGTCGAGCGGGCGGTGAAGGTCGAGGCGTTCATCGAGTGCTCGGCCAGCAGGACAAGGTAAAGGTTGAAGGCTGTGCTCTGCGTTTCCGTCGGCTTTTTGCCGTTAACCATGTAGAGGAAATTGGCGGCGGTGTCGAGCGATGCGTCCGGCTCGATTGGTTCCTTGTCGTTTCGCAGGCGCTGGTACATCGCGAGCATCGTCGGCATCGCTGCTGCCAGGCGGATCGACTTCTCGATTAGGGCGTCGTGCTCGAGGCTGTCCTGCTCGGGATCTTCCATGCCGAGCGCAGTGACTCCGGCCTTGAGCGAGTCAATCGGCGCTCCGGTCTTCGGAAGGGCGCGGATCGTGTTCTTGACGCTGTCGGACAAGTTGCGATGGCGGCGAAGGTGCGCGGTCAATTCATCGAGTTGCGTCTTGGTCGGCAGTGTGCCGTACCAGAGCAGGTGCATGATCTCCTCGAAGGAGACGTTCTCGGCGAGGTCGTGGATGTTGTAGCCACGATAGGTGAGGATTCCCTCGGTACCGTTCACCGAACTAAGATGGGTCTGCGCGACTACAATGCCTTCAAGGCCCGGTGTCGCTGTGATCTGTGCTGCCATGGACGTCGTCCCTTCGTCCCCCGGATCGGCGCTTACCGCGCGCGTACCCCTGGTCTGCCGATAATCGGCCCGACGCGCCCGGCGAAGCGTCTCATCAGTTGATACGCTAGCAGGGTGTGGTAGGCCCTGTCTTCTCACTCCTGCGGCATTGTGTTCAACCACGCGGCTGCCGCAACCGACCAATGGTTATCCTAGCACGAATCGCGCCCATGACTTGCGAAACCGTCGATCATGACTGGCAAATCGGGAATCTGGGGGAAACGAAATGGTGGACGAGGGGCAGGACACGACTGGTGGGAGGCTGTACATCTGGCTGGAAAGCGAACCAGGCGTGATGCCACCCGATGTTGAGATTCCGGACGAAGCAGGGGTGAACGATAACGACCAGATTGCCGATGCGATCCGACGTGGCGACCTCGGTCGGTTTCTGCCGGTCACGATCCGTTTTTCCGACTACGCGAACCCGTCCCAGAAGCGTGTTCGCGCGCTCGATACTGCCCGGCTCCTGCGTGACCGCCATATCCGCCACCGGCGACGGTACGAAGTGATGAGCGACGCGAATTCCGGCTCTGACGATTCTTGAAAACGACAACCCCCTCCTGATGTGGGAGGGGGTTGTTCGACAACGTGTTTGCGTTTAGCGTCGCGTTCGCTTCGGCGTGAAGCACGCTTCGCAGTAGACGGGGCGGGACGGGTCCGGCTTGAACGGGACTTCGGACTGCTGTCCACAACTGTTGCAGACGATCTGATGTTGTCCGCGCGGTCCGCGATCCACTTGAGCGCCATTGCTGCGAGAGCGCTGGTCGCGAGCCGGTCTGCCTGCTGGCGTAACCGGGTTGGAAAAGTAGTCTCTCACCTGATCAGCCGACGGGC
>JBGSWU010000404.1:0-11160 GCA_041751795.1 Thermomicrobiales bacterium | reverse complement strand
TCGTGCCCACGCCGTACCAGACAGCCGGCTCGTGGCGTCGGCTGCGGTACACAACCCGCTCGATGACGATCGGTTCAGGCGCAACCGGAGCTGTCGCGGCCGTCGCTGCTTCTGCTGGCTCAGCCTCTACAGGTTCGGTGGCTGGTTGGTTCAGGATGATTGGAGGGATGCCCATTCTGCCGCGCGGAAGGTCTCCCGGACCGAGGATGGGTGTCAATTCGGCGATGAAGGCAGCGGCGGATGGGTAGCGGTCCGCTGGACTCTTCGCGAGTGCCCGCATCAGGACATCATCAGTACCTGCAGGAAGATCCGGGTTTCGAACAGACGGCAACGGCGGCGTTTCACGCAGCAATGCCACGAGCAGTTCCCGTGGATCAGATCCGCTGAAGGGCGGCTCGCCAGTCAGCATCTCGTAAACGATTGCGGCAAGCGCATAAATGTCGGAACTCGGCACGGCAGGTTGCCCAGTTGCCTGCTCAGGTGCGACATAGGCGGGCGTCTCGAACCACGACGACATCGTTGCTGGATCGCTGGTGACGGGAATCAGATCCTCGATGGCTCCGGCAATGCCGAAGTCAACGACGGTGACCTGGGTGCGCCGATCGAGGATGATCCCGCCGGGGTGGAGATCACGATGTATCACACCACGCTCATGAGCGTGGTCGAGGGCTTCGCCAATCTGGCGGGCGATGCGCATCGTCTCGCTTGTTGACGGACGACGTTCGTCAAGCAACTGACGGAGTGTTTGTCCGTCGATCAGGCCCCGAGCGATGTAGTAGTAGCCATCGAGCTCGCCGGTATCGTAAATCTCAACGATGTTCGGGTGATGAAGTTGCGCCGCGATACGCGCCTCGCGCTGAAAGCGTCGAACGACGCTGCTATCTTCGGCAAGGTCACTGCGCAGGACTTTGATCGCGGCAGGACGAGCGAGTTGCGTGTGAAGACCATGGTAGACCGGACCGCTCCTGCTTTCGCCGAGTAGCCCAAGAATCTCATAGTTTCCGATACGCTGTGGATTTGGGTCCGCCATCGTAATCGCCGGCCCTCACGTTCATCCTGCTCGTACATAGTGTACGTACACTGTCTGCGAGTATACAGGAGGGTGTGAGATCCGGCAAGCATCAAAGAAACTATTAGGCCGGAAAGGCCGAGAACTCTGCTACTTTGACGTCTGGATGAAGGGAAGCCGTCGTGGGTAGGTTCACAATCGGGTTCCTGCTATACGGTTGCTTCGCTACGTTGTCATTCATCGGTCATTCGTCAGTTATCACAACCGTTTCGACCATTGTTTTACCACCAAGAACGCTCGCCTGACCGACGACGCTACGTACGTGACGGAGGTCCCGGTATCTGACTCCGGTAATCGATCCAGCGGCATGAGCGTCAGAGCAGTGACATCGAACGATCAACGCCATCCCCAATCGATCGTACGAAACACGATGATCGTCACCACCGGCAACTGGGTGACGAAGGTTTCCTATCTTGCCTTCAATGTGGTGGTGGTACGCTGGCTCGGCGAAGTCGGCCTTGGTCACTACGCGACTGTACTCGCCTTCGTTGGGCTCTTCGGGATTCTCTTCAACTTCGGTATGTCGCAGCACATGGAGCGGGAAGTGGCCCGAGATCCCGACCGTGCGGCGACGTTGTTCTGGAACCTTGTCGCGCTCCGCTGTCTTCTCGCGATGTTTGGTGTTGGAATCATCACCGGAACGGCGGTGCTGGCTGGATACAGCCAGACGGTTGCAGCAGGGATCTTCATCTACTCGCTGACCTACATCCTTTCAGCTGGGCAGGTTCCGCTCGCCGGGATGCTGAAAGCGCATGAGCGCTTCGATATCGTCACGATAGCAAACGTTTTCAGCCGCCTATTGTCGATGGCCGTGGGCCTGGTACTTTTGTGGCTGGGAGCAGGATTCTTCGCATTGCTGGGTGCTTCGTTTGTTGCATTGGTTGCCCAGATCGGCGGTTTCATCTGGGCGATACGCGCAAATGCCATCAATCTGACTCGCGAACGCCTGCATCCTCGATCCTGGCAGTTGATGTTGAAGACTGGCGTGCCATTTGGCGTGTTGGCGCTGGGTCTGTCCTTTAACGCCAACATCATCACGGTCGTGCTTGGTGTCATCAGTGATCCCGCCAACGTAGGCTGGTACAACGCGGCGTATCGGCTTGTGTTCCACTCGGTCGGGATTCTTGGCGGATTCCTGGTAGTGATGATGCCGTCATTGACGCGTGCGTATGCGCACGATCCGGATCAGGCTATGCGGTGGACTTCAAAAGCAGTCGATTGGCTCCTCTTGATCGTCCTTCCGGCAACGGCTGGCTTCTCACTTCTCGCTCCACGTGCTGTCGAACTACTGTATGGGAGTGCGTACGCCCCATCTGGGCCAGTGCTGAGGGTCCTCGTCTGGGACATTCCGCTGATGCTGGGCGTTGCGTTCTTCGCGAATGTCTGCGCGGCTGTTGGATTCGAACGTCGTGCTGCTGGTATCTATCTTGTCGGCATCGCGTTGAACGCCAGTGTTGCAATTGCTGCGATACCGACGTTTGGGATGATGGGCGCAGCAGTCGTCAACATCGTTGTTGACGGAGCCGTCGTGATCGCGTTCATGGTCGTGTTGAGACGATCGCTGCATGTTCAGTTCTATGTGCAGAAACTCTTGCGGATTGGATTAGCGACTGGCTTGATGAGCGGTGCCGTCTGGATCTCGCAGCCAATGCCGCTGGTCCTTCTGATTATTGTCGGAGTAATGAGCTACGTGGCATGTGCTCTATTGCTCGGACTCATTCACTGGAAGATGGTGGCCTCCACGATGCGGCAGCGATTAGGTCTTTCGACGCTGAAACCCTGATCAGGGAATCAGCCTTCGAAGCAACGTGGCAACGGACTGAAGATCTGAGCCGGTTTCCAATCGATAGCAGGTGCATTGCTCGACGAGAGCCGCAAGTGCATCGAAGTGCGCCTGTGACGCAGCCGGATCAGTGAGGAGGATGTTGGGTGCCAGTTCCATCAGTGCTTCGTTGCGTTCGATCGTGTTCAACACACTCTGTTCGGAACCGCTGATCCTCGGAAAGACCAGCACGTTCGGTCGACATTCAGAAACTGGCTTGATACCGAATGCGTCTTCGGTCCGAAGTTGATACTTCGGCCAGCCAGATGGTCGTGGAGAGTTGAGAAGCGGCGCCAGATCGGGAAAAAACCGCACTGAATCAGGAGTGAGATCGATCTCGTCAGGGAATGCCAACACCCGGACTCCCGCACCATCGCACTCAAGAAAGATCATGTCGTCTCCCAGGAAGTCGAAACCGGATCGAAGCAAGGCGAGCGCCAGCGTCGATTTTCCCGATCCACTGTTACCTGGAAGGAGGATCCCCGTTCCGTTCACCCTCACGCAGGCCGCATGCAGACTGTAGCGTCCGTGGTGTTTCAGGAGATCGATGAGTGGAAGCGTAAACAGGCCGTGTGATGCCGTCCAGCACGAAGCGGTGTCATCAGACGCGACCGATATCTGAATTGCACCTGCGTCTACGTCGGAACTGACACGGACATGCTGGCCGTTATCGAGGAAGAGCTGTCTGCTGTCTTCGAAATAGTCGACGACTCCAGACGGAGGGTCGTAGACAGGCCGAGAGGGGCCACTGGGGCGTACGACACAATGACTGGCGTCATCAGGAACGCGGTGAAGACTGACCGTAATACCAGCATCGGCAATTGCGTCAGATTGGAAGAACCGCAAGCGAGCATGCAACGCGTTGGCGATAGCCGGTACATCAGCGTGGATGGAGACATTGTGGCCATGGATGGCATAGTGACGCAGTGATGTTTCCAGGCCGCTCATCGAACGATCCAGAAGGCTGGTTCAGTGGGTTCAACGATTGCTGGAAATCCATCGCCATTCGGGAAACGGTAGACTGCGGTGAACATCTGCCTGGGATCTTGCTTTTCCAGATACGGTTCACCATCTTTCACTAGCCAACAGTGACCAGCGAACTTGGCGCCGACCTGGCCAACGCCGAAGCAAAGGCTGACTTCCAAACCAGCTCGAGAAAGGAAGTAGTAGAGCGTCGTCCCACGCACGAGGCAGCTGCGGCGAATGAACGGCATCCCAACGTCGATGGCAATCTCGGTGAACGAAATGATCCTTCGAATGCGGTGAGGATCGGTGAAACCTCTTCGCGCCTTCGGTCGCAGGATCCGTTCGACGATTGGCAGCCGCATCCGTAGAAGAAGCGGCACGACCGTGGCAAAGCAGACGATCCGCAGAAACAGCAGCGCCTCGGCTGCTCTACCCACGACATCGCTGATTGGCTGAAGGCTACGGCGCACCAATGACGAGTTTCTCATGAACGAGATCGGCGAGAAGCTCTTGAACATCAGCTTCGACGACGGCAACTGGGGCATCGTAGTCCCGGCTGATCAAGGTTGCCATCTCATGGATGGTGCGCGACCCATCGCAAAGGTCCCAGATATGCCCACCAACGCCGTCAAGCGCGAAGTACTGTCCATCGTTCGGGTTTAGCAGGATCGTTTGCTCGTTAACCTGCTGAACGAGGACGCCCTGGTTACGCGAGTACTTGACTGAGCCACTCATTGGTTGAGAGTCCTTTGATGCTTTCATCTTCACTGTCACGATTGTGCTGCCGTTGTGATGGCCGGTGGCACCGCGGTGCCACCGGCCATCCTGGGTCGCTAGAAGCTGAATCGGGTCAGATGTCGTAGAAGTCCCAGCCGCTGAAGTTGCGGCTTGCGATATGGCCTCTTCTCGTCCATGTCACCCTCCTTTCTCCGTCATTACGTTGTTCGTATATCCGCCTGGTTGCGTTCTGGTTATCGCGCGGAATCGGTCTGGTGGTGTCACTGCCACGATCGACGTCGCCTGAATGATCGTCGAGGTGACACCGTTGGGATGGTGTTATTGCACGCCGTCCCAAATCATGACCTCAACGCTCGATCCTTGTTTGCCGCGGGCGATGAGCGTGATCTTGTTGGCGTCGCCCGGCTTCATCGCACTGGCGATGTTGACGGTCACAACCTCACCGTCCTTAAGCTTCTGCTCCTTGAATCGCGTCCCGTTGACGATGATCACGACCGTTCTCACGCCGGGCGTCCCGTTCGTGATCGTCACGACGCCTTCGGCGGATGGAACATCGTAGAAGGTTTCGGTTGCGGGTTTCTTCGAATCCTTGACGAGAACCGTAAGGATTGGGTCACAGGTCGTGACGTTGCCAGCCCCGTCCGTCACCTGGAGCTCGACCTGACTCGCCTTCTTCTGGATGATCTTGGTGGCAACGACGATGATGGCGTCGGTGGTGCCAGGCGTGAACGCCGGGACGACCGTGTCAGCGTTGGTCGACTTGGTGACGACGATCGAGGCGATGCCGGATTCGGTGTCCTGCGCGGTGACCTGGATGTAGGTCTTGCCCTCAGTGTTCTTGCCGGTGCTCGTCATCACGCAACTTGGCTTGGTCGTGTCAACGACTTCTGAATCTTCCCACGTCTTGGTTGCGGCGTTGGACGTTTGTGTGGCACCGGTCGAATCCACGAACGTCGCTCGAATCGTGTCGGTGCCGACGACCAAACCGGTGTACGCGAAGGTCGCCTCACCATTCGAATCCGTATCATCGGTTCCGGTGAGACCGGCATTCGGGCCAGACAAGACGGTGAACGTAACCGTAGTCCCAACGATGGGTGTTCCATTCTCAGCTACGGTTGCCGTCAGCGTGTGGCTTGTGCCTAGCGGGTTCGTCGCTGAAGCGGGTGATAGAGAGATGTCACTAACAACTGTCAGGCCCTCACCTCGTGCAAGGACATATGGAATCCCGACCGATCCGTCAGTGGCTGTATAGGTTGATCCAGCGTTTCTGGCTATTGCGAGGACTTCGAAGTCTGCCGGCCACTTATCGAACGCTTCGTGAACGGAGCAAGACCAGTCCGATAGTGTAGCGTCGGTCATACCAGTCAAAGCCGGGTGGGTTGCTACGATATGAGCATCGTTGAAGCATCCAACGCCGGTTGCCGTGAATCCTCCAGGACTGAAAGCGTCAAGTACTGGAATCGGAGTGCCTGGCGGCGTGTCGTGGTAGTAGCAACTTAGCGAGATGTATGCGCCCGTCTTCGAGGCAGAGGCAACTGCAAATGCGATGCCCTTGTCAACGAGTTCATTCCCGCCCTGGTAGTAATGGAAGACAGGATCAGTACCGTTGATAATGACATTCCCGTTGACGGCCTGACCCCATACCGCCGTGTTGGCCTCTGCGGCCGTGACAGCGGATATGTCCGTACACGTCGCGTCGCCGAGAATGATGGCGCGGTAGTCGGCGAACTGAGCCGTGGTCATCGCCGCCCACTGGGTCGCGTTCACGACATCAACGCCAAGTCCGAGTGCGGTTGCTGCCTGGGCTTCGGGACTGCTCGATCCGCCGGACACCGTCGTGTCGAGGATGAGAACCTTGTCTGATATCGCACTTGCGTCTCGTGTGGCGAGTGCAACAAGGAGTGTAGCGAGGAGGAGTGCTACTGCTGCGATGCGGATCGCTCGCAGGTCTTTCGGGTGTGCCCGTATGATCACGACGTTCCCCCTTTACGATACATCACGTGCATGACCGCGCCAATGATTTGGCGGGCTCAATGGCGAATGGGACTCGAATGAGGAAGGCTACCTAGTTCTGAAGTTAGTTGAACGTATATTGAATGATCACAGTCGTATTGCCGTGTTCCCCACAATGAATACGCATGCTCCTGGTTCCGCGCGGGGAGCGCGATCGAAATCTGCCGCCGAAGGTAGAAATACCTCAGTTGGGTTCGCTGCTCACTCCACATGACACCAAGCGATCGTGCCGCCCGGGACGGCGCATCAGGTTTCATCGTGTCTGAGGTGAAACTATAGTAGGACATGCTCAATCATTGTCAAGCAGAAATTGTGTGAACATTGGTCTAGTATTTATTGAGATGTGGTGGACTGTGTTTTTGTTCTGAGTTGGGCCGATCCAGTTCCAGGAACGATCACGGCTCAGGTTTGGAGCTTTGGTTTCGACCGGTGTCTCACGCTAGCTGCGGAAATTGAGAGGCGGCTGTTGGGCCGCCTCAACGTGTGCAATTGGGTTAGCGTGTCAGTTCGCTTCAGCCAGCCGTCGCGCCAGCAGGAACGGCGACTTCCAGCGCCTGCTCAAGATCGGCGATCAGGTCGTCGATGTGCTCGATGCCGACCGAGATTCGGATGAGGTCTTCGCCGACTTCGGCTTTCGAACCGGCAGTGCTGAGATGGGTCATCTGACCAGGGTGCTCGATCAGCGATTCGACGCCGCCCAGGCTCTCGGCAAGGGTGAACACCTTCGTTGCCGCGACGACTCTGCTGGCTGATTCCCAACCACCGTGGACGGTGAAGGAAACCATGCCGGAGAAACCACGCATCTGCCGCTTGGCAACCTCGTGGTTCGGATGGTCGGGCAGTCCAGGATAAAACACGTCCTTAACGGACGGATCCTGCTTGAGCCATTCGGCAATTCGCATTGCGTTGGCAGAGTGTTCGCGCATTCTGATGCCGAGCGTTTTCAACCCGCGCAGAACCAGCCAGCAGTCGAATGGTCCCGGAACCGCGCCCGCCGCGTTCTGATGGAACTTGAGGAAGCGCTGGACACTGGCGTCGTTGCCGACGAGCAGGCCGAGCACGACATCGGAATGGCCGCCGAGATACTTGGTCGCCGAGTGGATGATGACGTCCGCGCCGTGGGCCAGCGGGGTCTGTACGTAGGGCGACGCGAAGGTGTTATCCACCACGAGGAGCGGGCGAGTCAACTCGAAGCTCCGTGTCCCGGCTTCCCAACTTAGCGCCTCGCCACTTGGTGCGCCGTAGCGCTCGCGCATAAGGCTGCTGACGCCAGCAATGTCGACGATCTTCAGGTATGGGTTCGTAGGCGACTCCGAGATCACCATCTTCGTGTCATCGCGCAGACCGTCACGGACCTGATCCAGATCGGACAGATCGACCATCGAGTACTCGATGCCGTAGCGGGCGAAGATCTTGTCGATTAGCCGGAACGTGCCACCATAGGCGTCGTCCGACATCAGAACGTGATCGCCCGGGACGAGCGTGTATAGCAGGTTCTGGATCGCCGCCATTCCGGACCCGTACGCCAACCCCCATTCGCCACCTTCGAGCGACGCGATCGAGGTTTGCAGGGCAGAGCGGGTTGGGTTATCGGTACGAGCGTACTCGAATCCCTTGTGCTCCCCGATTCCGGTCTGCGCGTAAGTGCTCGTCTGGTAGATCGGCACGATGACGGCTCCGGTCTGTTCTTCTGGCTCCTGTCCATCGTGGATCGCGCGTGTTTCAAATTGTGTCTTCGACCAGTCGATGTGTGTCACGGCTGAGGTTCCTTTCGTTGAAAGCCATCCGTCTGGGTTCGATAAAAGCACGCTCAAGCGGGGGCCGGATTCTAGAAGGAACGAATCCGGCCCCCGCCATCCTGACTACGAGTCGTTCTTCATGTTCGCGACGAAGTCCAACAGGTCGGCGCGGGTGATAATGCCGAGGAGCGCGCCCGTCCGCTGAACGAGAACCGCTGACGCTCCTGCCGTTGAAAGGAGCGGAAAGACACGTTCCAGTTCTTCGGCTGCGTCGACGAGCGGGAACGGAGCGTCCATGACAGTAGAGATCTTCGCCCTGAGCGTTTCAGGGCTGCGGAACACCTTGTCGAGAAGTGTCCGCTCCTGAATCGCGCCTGCAATGTTGTGGACTTCAATCGACGTGCCTGTCTGGCCTCCGGAGGTTCGGACGACTGGCAGTTGCGAGATGTTGAACTCCTGCAGCAACGCAATTGCCCGCTCAACGGTGTCATCGACGTGGACCGCGACGATTTTCGGAACATCGGCATCGTGGTAACTGCTGACAAGGTCCCCAGCTCGCGGTGCTTGAGAGAACCGCGACAGGAACCCGTTCTCGCGCATCCAGTCATCGTTGTAAAGCTTGGACAGATAGCCTCGTCCGGAGTCGGGAAGCAACACGACAATGAGTGCTTCCGGGACTTCTCGCTTGGCGACCTGCATGGCAGCCCAGACGGCGAGCCCACCCGATCCACCGATGAGGATTCCTTCCTCACGCGTGACCCGGCGTGCTGCCGCGAATGAGTCGCGGTCGGTGACCATGATGAACTCATCGACCGTCGAGCGATCGAACGTTCCGGGCCAGAAGTCTTCGCCGACGCCTTCGACCTTGTATGGACGCGGGACAGGGCCGGTGTAAATCGATCCTTCCGGATCAGCGCCGATGACCTGGATGTCGGGGTTCTGTTCCTTCAGGTATTTCGAGATGCCGGAGATCGTCCCTCCGGTGCCGACGCCTGCGACAAAATGGGTGATCTTGCCGTCGGTCCCCTTCCAGATTTCCGGGCCTGTTGCGTCGTAGTGGGTTCGCGGGTTCATTGGGTTGAAGTACTGATTTGGCTGGAAGGCGTTGGGGAGTTCACGGGTCAGCCGGTCAGCGACAGAATAATATGACTCTGGCGACTCTCGCTCGACATTGGTTGGCGTCGTGACTACCTCCGCGCCGTATGCTCGAAGGAGCGCGATCTTTTCGTTGGCCACCTTGTCCGGCATGACGAAGACGCAGCGGTAGCCCTTGATTGCCGCTGCCATTGCCAGGCCAACTCCGGTGTTGCCGGACGTCGGCTCGACAATCGTGCCGCCCGGCTTGATCCAGCCCTTTCGCTCGGCCTCCTCGATCATCCGGATGCCAATTCGGTCCTTGACCGATCCACCCGGATTGAGCATTTCGAGCTTTGCGACGAGCGTTGCCGGGTTCCCGCGATTGACGCGGTCGAGGCGGACGAGTGGGGTGTTTCCAATCGCTGCGACGACGTGTGGATAGATTCCGATCGCGTCCGTGGTTGGTGGCGAGGATGCCTGCTGCTTCGTGGTTGCCATCTACGCGGCTCGGCGCTGAGCCGCCCCCCTTCCAGATACACGCTGCATGGGTGGGCGACGGGCCGCTTCCCGCCGCGAACTCTGAATGCATGTCGATTGTAACAAGATGACAGCATCGGGCTTCCCTCAATGCCTCACCTGCGCGATGCTATCAGCTAGCGATTGCAACATCTGAAGGGAGGCCAGGGTGGAAACCCGTGTCATCCGCGTTAAGGTCAAGATGCTGGATGCCGCGTCGTTCGCGCCGTTCGGACATGTTCTTTCTCGTAGCGATCAGCCACCCGACTTCCAGGGCTTGACCAGCGTCGGTTGGAAAGCCCAGTTCGACGGGAGTGGCTCGCCGCTCATTATGACGCTGAGCAGCCGGTACGTCGGGATGCGGTGCTCGAAACTCGAACGCCATCAGAACGTCACGCAGACGTTTATCCCGCTTGGACGCGTTCCGTCGATTGTTGCTGTCGCTGCACCGACGGATGGCGACACCACTCCCGCACCAGACGATGTCCACGCCTTTCTTCTTGATGGCTCGTCCGGCTATGTTCTCAAGGCCGGGACCTGGCATTCGCTCGATCGCTATCCGCTATACCCACCTTCGGCTGAGATCGTCATCGTCACCTCGCTCGACACGCAATACGAACTCGAGTCGCTGGATCGTTCGGAGTGGCGATGGACGCAGGAAGTTGACTTCGCGATTGAACGTGGAGTGACGCTGGAGTTCGAGTTATAGACCAGTTATGGCTTCTGCGTGGTGCTTCATCGTTCTTCCTACTCGGTGGTGTGATTTCGATCACAGTCGGTAGGCGAGGTGTGATGGACGATGGTTCGCGTCGGAGCGTTGCGTTCCAGGAACAGAAATGATGCGTGTCGAGTTACAGTCGGGTGCAGCACCATGCATCCGAAAGGTAGGGATAACCCTACACCGGAAGTTCCAGAAGGCTGGATGTTGCAATCGTGCCCTGAGCCATAGACTGGTCACAGTTGGTTTGGAGGCCGGACGCGTTCAATGGGGAGCGCGTCCTGGCTGCCTGAAAGGACTCAGGAACGTGTCGGTGTCCGCATCATCTTCGACGTCGTCTGCACCGGGAGCGATGAGAGAGTCGCGCCCCGGTTTACCCTTGAATCCATTCAGGTTGATGCTCACCAGCGAGCCGTGGCTGGCATTGCTGTTCATGATCACCAGCTTTGTAGTCGGCCTGTTCTGGTTTGTCATGCTCGTCACCCTGCTGTCTACGGGTGGT
>JBGSWU010000403.1:0-1761 GCA_041751795.1 Thermomicrobiales bacterium | reverse complement strand
CGCCGCCGGTGATGCCTGGCGTTGGGAACCGCTGGGACACAACCACTAGAACTGCGCGGTCCTCACGACCATTCGATATCCCGATCCAGAGGCCAGATTGGACGCCGAACGTTCTTGAAGTCGTATCGGGCGAGCCCTGGGTTCGCCGCTCCTGGAGCGTCAACCTCGATGATCGTTTTCGCGATCGGCTGGAAGTCTGCCCGGAAGTGACCGCGTGATTTGATGACAAGCAGGGGTTCCCGATCAGGCTGGACTCCAGCCACCTGAAAGTATCCACGGTCGTTAGCGGCATGCCTGAACGTCGTCACCACCAACTTGAGGCCGTTGACATCGATGCAGGCAGTCGGCCCGGAGTTACCTGACCGCCCGCGGAGGACCGGTCCCCAGCCGACGAATTCGCCGTCCGACAGGTGCGTGACTCTACCGCGAACGGCCAGCGGTGCTCCGTACGCTTCGGGTGCAGCCTTTCCGCCAATCTGAAAGTCAGCCTCGTTGCCGATGCCAACGGTCATCGCCTGTTGCACCGTTTCTGGATCCCAGATACACGCCGCTGCGCCGCTTGCTCCACGCCGGACCAACTCACGCAGCAGTTCGGTGGTGTCACCGGTTCCACCACCGCCCGGATTGTCGGCGACGTCGGCAAGGATCACCGGAAAGCTTCCCTGCTCGCCACTCTGCTGCAGTGCCTGTTCGACGGCAGCGGGAACATCGGGTATATCCTTCAGAAATTGCTCCCGGATCGACCACGCGAACTGGCCCATATCGCGGACCGCTCGCTTGCCCATCTCCTCATCCGTTGCCGTCACGATGATCGAGGTTCCAGCCTGATCGAAATCGGCGTACGGGAAACCAGGGAAAACGGCGACGTTGACAATGCCGTCGCCAGCCTCCCACTCCTGCCCTCGATCGAGCAACTGCGTCATCGGCCCCTCCGCCGTCCGCATATTGATCGTCGGCGGCAACATCGGCGGCTTCACGATGAACACCTTCGGTCGTGGCATCTCGCCATTCAGCACCCGTGCTAGGCACTGCGCGGCCTCGACGCCGCGCTCCCACGAATCGATATGTGGGTTGGTGTCGTACACGAAGACCCCATCGACCTGACGGCAGAATTCCTCAGTCATGTTTCCGTGGAGGTCGAGCGCAGCGATAACAGGAACGTCCGGTCCGACGACGTCGCGTACCGCCTTACAGATGTCGCCTTCCGCGTCGGGCGCATTCTCAGCCAGCATCGCCCCGTGCAGGTAGAGCAGCACACCATCCAGGTGTCCAGCTTCACGGAGATGCTGGATCAGCCGGCCCTTCAAGCGATCATGGGCATCGGCCTTGACGTTCGCGGAGGGCGTGGCGTGTGCCGACACCATGCCGACCATGTCCCAACCCTGTTCGGCTCCGACATCCATGAAGCCACCGATCCCAGTCTTGGTTCCACGCATCGCGTCAAGAACTCGTTGACCGTCGAGAATGTCCGGCATTCCCTCATGGAACGCCTCAAACGGGGTTTGAATCGGCGAGAATGTATTTGTCTCATGCATAATCGATCCGAGCGCCACGCGCATGTCTTTTCCTCCACCATTAATGCCGTTCGCGTCAGCAGTCGCATTCTGCCTTGCGACATTTTTGTTACGGCCACGCTGTCTTCGCCGCGGCCAGTCTGTGCGATTCGCTTCGACTGGTCAAGGATCGGGGTTCTGGCACGCAGGATGCGCCTGCTGCGATTCGGGCGAGATCGTTCGTCCCGGCAGCGTAATCGGAGGACAG
>JBGSWU010000402.1:0-2627 GCA_041751795.1 Thermomicrobiales bacterium | reverse complement strand
CGCTGCATTTCCAGCGCAAGCGTCGAAAGTCTGGCGTCCTGGATCTGGTCCGTGGCTACCTTAAGCCGAACGGGCGATTGCTGATCGTGGAATACAACACCGACCGGGGTAATCTCTGGGTTCCGCACCCTTTCTCTTACGAAACGTGGGAGCGAATGGCGTCCGATCACGGGTTCAGTGGAACACGCATGCTTTCCGCTCGTCCAAGTCGCCATCTGCGCGAGATGTACTCGGCGATCACCGTAAAAGACGAGGATCAGCGATGACGCGAATGCAACGGTCGGTCGTCTGGCGACGACAGGACCGTGCCACGATGGAGTTCTTCACGTTGAGCCAAGTCACTGATGGTTGGCGCTTGTCAGGAACGGTTGTCGCTGTTGACGCGGGACGACCGCTGCTCATTTCCTACGCTGTTGCCTGCGATGCTGACTGGCGGACGCAACTGGTCGATCTGAGCGTCAATGACGGTGACGACTATCGGTGGATGTCGCTTCGCTCGACGGAGTCCGGCGTATGGCTTGCTAACGAGTTGCCCGTCCCTGGCGTTGATGGGTGCGTCGATATCGATCTCGGTGTCACACCTGCGACCAACACGTTGCCAATCCGGCGATTGAATCTGGCTGTTGGTGAGGGCGCTGACGCCATAGCTACCTGGGTAGTGTTTCCATCGCTGGAGATTCGGCCACTCAGCCAGCGATACACACGGATCGGAGAACATCGGTACCGCTATGAAAGCAACACCGGTTTTTCAACGGAGCTTGATGTCGACGAACACTGTATTGTCATGAGCTATCCAGGTGGATGGAATGTGATCGCCGGGATCTGACAGCCTGGGTTCACGGTCGGGTCTGGTCATCCTCGTTCCACAGCGGTGTGCAGGTGTAGGATGTGTGCGGGCTATTTCACGGACTAAAACGAGAGTGGGGGTGGACGTGGACGATCGAATTTTCCAGACAGGGCTTTCACGCAGGCATTTACTGCAGATGACTGGCGCCGGGATTGCCGCCGTCTCACTGACGGGGCTGCTGGCAGCGTGCGGCGACGATGACGACGATAGCAGCGATGCTGAACCTGAAGCAACGACCGGGGGCGGTGCGCCAGCAGCGGCGACATCCAGTGGTGATGCCGAAGCAACGGCAACGAGCGCTGACGGGACATCCGCTCCGGCTGGCGAAGACGATGACCCCGCCGAAGCCAAGTCGGGCGGGACATTGACGATCGGTCGTCCGTCGGACGCGGTTGGACTCGACCCGAAGATTGAGACGACTTCACCTGGTAACTGGGTCATGAGCAACATGTACGAGACGCTCGTCGTCTTTACCCAGGAGTCGGAGTTTGTACCGGGACTCGCCGAGAGTTGGGAGCAGGTAGACGAAAACACTTGGCAGTTCACGCTCCGTCAGGGCGTCACGTTCCACGACGGAACAGCGTTCAATGGCGAGGCAGTGAAGTTCAGCATCGATCGCCAGAAAGATCCGGACAACCCCGGCCGGAGTGCATCGAACCTTGCACCGATTACCGAGATCCGTGTCGTTGACGACCACACCGTCGATGTTGTCACCGATGGGCCGTACGGACCATTGCTCCATATTCTCTCGCTCGTCTACGCAGCCGGGGTCGTCAGTCCCGCCGCCGTCGAGGAATATGGCGAGGACTACGTCCGAAACCCGGTTGGGACTGGCCCGTTCCAGTTTGTTGAATGGGCATCGAACGACCACATCACAATCAAGCGTTTCGAGGAGTACTGGGGCGACAAGGCTCTGCTTGACGAGGTGATTTATCGCGTCATCCCAGAGGAAAGTGCCCGGATGCTGTCGATCGAAACCGGCGAGGTCGATATGGTGATGCAGCCTGCGCCGAGCCAGATTGAATCGCTGAAGGAAGATGACAGTTTCAACGTCATCCAGACTGAGGGCGTCCGTGTCGTCTTCTTCGGCTTCAACGTTTCGCGTCCAATCTCCGACGATCCTGCCGTTCGCAAGGCGATCAACCTGGGCCTCGACCGCGACGATATCGTCGCCAATGTGCTTGAGGGAGCGGCAACGCTGCCAACCTCGTACATCTCACCAGCCGTCTTTGGCTTCAGTGATGTCAGCGAGACGTGGGCATATGACCCGGATGAGGCGCGCAGCATCCTTGAGGAGGCCGGCTGGGTTGAAGGGTCTGATGGCATTCGCGAAAAGGATGGCCAGAAACTCGAGTTGCGGCACTTGTCGCCACGAGGCCGATATCTGAAGGACGCTGAGATCAGCGAGGCATTCCAGGCAGCGATGCGCGAGATTGGAGTCCAGATCAATCTGGAGATCCTTGAGTGGGCGGCGCTGTTCGAGCAATTGCGCGGCCCGAACATTGACGCTGATCTGTTCACGCTTGGCTGGTCGACGGCTACGGGTGACGCCGATTACTCTCTCGGGCCACTGTTCGTTTCGACCAATGTGCCACCGGCTGGCTGGAACTCGTTCAACTATTCCAACCCGGAAGTGGACGATCTGGTCAAGCAGGCGCAGACATCCACCGACACTGATGAGCGCGAAGAATTCTACGCCGAGATTCTCAGCATCCTGGCCGAGGCTTCGGTCTGGGTGCCGGTCTACAACACGACCGAAACTGTCGTCACCACGTCGGAC
>JBGSWU010000401.1:0-4708 GCA_041751795.1 Thermomicrobiales bacterium | reverse complement strand
GCGATCAGGTGCTGCTCGGTTTGCTGTTGGCGTTGGCAGCAGCAATCTTCGGATCGGCATCTTCGCTGGCAGGTCAGCGACTCGTTCCAACGATCGGCGTTGACGCAACTGCAGCATGGATGATGCTGACGGGTGGTGTCGCTTTGCTTCCGCTTGTCGACTGGCGTGGTGGATGGTGCCGGTGCTCCTGGTATGGGTCGGTATGCACTACGTCGTCGCACCGGTGCTTTACAACCGGTCGTCGATCGTTGCCCCCGCCTTCGTTATGGCCGTTGCGACGTTCGTGAACCCGTCGCTAGCTCCTGTCTGGGGGGCGGCGTTCTACGGCGAGAGCGTGGCACCGCTGGCTGTCGCTGGGATTGGACTCGCATTCGGTGCGAACTTCATGCTGATCTCCCTGCTGAGGCCACGGAAAGCAGAAGATGTGGGAGTGCGCGTCTCTCCGATCGATCCGCCGGTCGCTGTCGAACCGAGCGTTGCGATTTAGCGGGACCCGAAGTGTGACTAAACCAACGGTCTACGCGTGGGCGACGTGACGCTGTTCGATCACTTCTTCGATTCGGTGGGTTGGGGTAACCCGCTCGATCTGCGGTAGTTCGGCAGCGGGCTTGAGAGCGGCCAATCGCTCAAGATACTCACCGAGGAGCCATCCGGTGAGCAGCGCAATTGCAGCGCCCATGAACCCGAGGATGACGCCGACGCCGCCAACGTCACCGGAAAATCCAAATCGAGCGACCCAGGATTGCGCGAAGATGACGACGACGATCGCCGTCCCGATCGCGAACATGGCACCGATGCCACGAACGCGCGACCCTGCTTGAACAGCGAACCAGTCGTGCATCCCAACGATTGCCGCCGCGACACTGCCAACGACGCCAGCCGGAATCATCGCGAAACTGAGTGACGACCACGTTGACGAGCCGGTAAGCAGGCACAGCAGATCGAGCGCGCCAGCGACGGTTAGAATGGCAAACGGAATGGCAAGCAGGAGTGGAAGGTGTGGATGGCGTGTCGTCAGGAGTCGACGATTCGGTGATAGCGTTTGTTGAGACGCACGCTGCCTGGCGTAAAGATAGCGTTCGCGTTGCTGCTGGAACTGTTGTACGCGTTGCCGCTGTAGTTCACTTGTCATCGATTTCCCTCCCGGTTGCACCGCGTCCCAGCGCGCAACAGAATTTTCTTCCAGCGGTGATGTTGTGCAGCAATGGACCGCCTCGCTAGTGATCAGCGTGGCGGCTGTCGATTCACGGAACGCAAGACTGACGCCAAGCTGCATGAGGGCACCAGTCGAGTGACTCTACTTATGATGACGAACGCACGCGGCGAACGGTTCCACTTCTATGTTCATCGGAGGGACAGATGACTCCAGTAGGCGATGCTGCTCCAATTGCTGTCATTACTGGCGCGAGTCGCCGCGGCGGGATCGGCGCCGCGATCTGTCGCAGGCTGGCGGAGCGTGGCGTGTCCATCTGTTTCACCCATTGGGCAGCCTACGATCGTTCGATGCCGTGGGGTGCCGACGACGATGGCCCAGCGGCGTTAGAGCGAGAGGTTGCGGACATGGGCGTCTGCGTCGCTTCCCTCGAAATCGATCTTTCGCATCCTGATTCGCCCGGGCACGTCCTCGATTTTGCGCTCCGCGAACTCGGCCAGCCGTCGATCCTAGTGAACAACGCCGCCTACTCAACGTCTGACGGATACCGCGCGCTGACAGCCGAGATCCTCGACGCGCATTACGCCGTGAATGTCCGTGGGACGCTGCTCCTGTCCGTCGAATTCGCTCGCCGGTGGCCGGGAGGCGCAGGCGGCAGGATCATCAACTTGACGTCGGGCCAATCGCTCGGACCGATGCCTGAGGAACTGGCGTATGTCTCGACGAAAGGGGCGATCGAGGCGTTTACGCTCTCACTGTCGGCGGAAGTTGCTGGAACAGGAATCACCGTCAACGCCGTCAACCCGGGTCCGACTGACACTGGCTGGCTGACCGAGGAACTGGCTGCAACCCTGCTGCCGAAGTTTCCAATCGGTCGCCTCGGCCAACCGGCTGACGTTGCCCGTCTGGTCGCGTTTCTTACCAGCCAAGAAGCGGAGTGGATTACCGGGCAAGTCATCCATTCCGAGGGTGGCTTTCTCCGTTGGTGAGTGGTTGAGGATACAGGAACGCAGATGATACGCGAGGGAAACCAGACATTTTCGACGCACCGGATCCGTGCGGCTGCGTTGATCGTCGACGACGAACAACGATTGCTGCTCGTCAAACATGTGCATCCGGAAACCAGCTACACGTGGTGGGTTCCTCCTGGCGGTGGGATCGTCGGAACCGAAACGATATTTGAATGTGTCCGACGCGAGGTGTGGGAGGAAACGAACCTCGATGTGACTCCCGGTCGGATTGTCTACGTCCGACAGTTCCTCGACATCGACTTTGACCGGCACCACCTCGAACTCTATCTGCTTGCCACCGTTGAGGCTGGGACGATCGCGCTGGGCAATTCAGTTGGCCAGGAAGACGAGCACTACATCAAGGACGTGCGCTTTCTTTCGCGTGCGGAACTGTCGGAGATCGTCGTCCATCCCGAAGTGCTCGCGACGACGTTCTGGGACGATCTGGACGCTGGCTTTCCGGAGGTCCGATACCTCGGAATCGACCGAGGATGACATCCCGGAGCTATCCCGGCGGCTTATACGTCAGGTCGAGGATCGCGTCGTCGCTGATCTGGCTGGTCATCAAGCGACTCTACGATCCTACTGTGGAAGTCCAAAGTGGCTGGCATGGAACTTCTGATTCAGTCATGTCGAGACCCCCCGTTTCAAGATTGAAACTTCAAAGAGGGCGCAATCAAAGGGGACGCACCCCTAAGACGGTGGGTGCGTCCCCTTTACTTCTTTGGAACCGGGCGAAGGTGTTTGGCCAGCGACAGAAGGGCGGGTTTCCTTCGCCAGCGAATAGGTTAGCACTCTAATACCTAGATATAGATAGATATGTACATACATATATCATTAAAGAAGTAAAGGGGACGCCCCCACCGTCTTAAGGGTGCGTCCCCTTTGATTGCGCCCTCTTAACCATACCGCCCTGCAGACCGTGGGTCAGCTATAGCTCGGCAGCATTGCAACGTCTCGGTCACCCTCCGACTCGGAAAACTCGGCCGTAGAGGGATCGTGCCAGGCTCCGGAAACGGATACCGTACAAGTACGGTCGTCATTCCCCCATCTCGCGCCGCAGCGCATCGGCGCGCTGGACGACGGCAGTCAGATAGCCCGACTCGAAAAGCGAGTCCAGGTTACCCTCGACGAACCGATCCTGCCGGATAAAGGTCGTCAGCAGATGTTCAAGGTCGCTAACCGTTGCCTCGTTGATCGCGCTGAGATCGTTCGCAAACCGTTGTGCGTCATCCGTCCCGGACCAATCGACCCAGTTGATGTTCGAGTTGCACCAGTTGTATTCGTAGGCCGTCTGGACGAAGCGGCCAGCCTCCTCCGACTGGAAGAACCACGGCAGGTGCCCCTCTGACGTCTCCCACGCGCCGAACTTGAATCCGGGCGCTTCGAAGACGGGCAGAAATGCTGCAAGCGCGTCGAGTCGGGCCTTGAGCGATGTCGTGTGGTGATCACTCATACCAGGGCCGCCGTTTCGTACAGAATCTCGTTCACCGTCTCGACCGTCTCGCGTTCCATCACCTCGATGTTGGCGCAGATCTCTACGAGCGTTCGGGGCGGCTGCGGTTTGTAGAAGATGCGGGTAAACGAGAAATCGTAGCTGATCCTCGTAGGACTGGGGACATGCGGAAAATGTCGCGCTGGATGAATGCGACGACGCCGCACCCATCCAGCAGTGATTGGTTGGTCCTACGCCGTTCGCACGTCGAGGTCGTACTTCCGGCGGATGCTGGAGCCGAGGACGCCGATGTCGGCGCCGTAGATGTGGAGCGAGACTGCCAGGCTGTCACCGGCATTGGCGACCTTGTGGATGTCGCCCGGTGGAATGAGTGCCGCGACGGAGCCGTTCAGATTGACTGGCTGACCACTGACAATCAGGTGTGGATCGTCGTCGCCACCTGCGAGTTCGTAAACAGTTTCGTGTTCCTCGCCAATGTGAACACCAACAACGCACCACGATACGTGATCGTGAATCGGAGTTTCCTGTCCGGGCAGCCAGACAAGCGCAACGATCGAGAAACTACCGTCCGGCTCGACATGGAGGATGTGTTGACGATAGTTGATCGGATCGGGGACGAGTTGTGCTTCGGTCAGCAGTGTCGAATCACCAAGAACTGGTTCGAGTACGCGAGACACGCCCGCACCAACAGCAGTGGGGTCAGTCTCGGACCGGACGATTTCTCGTACCGAATCGATCAATCCCTGAAGTTTCACGCTGGCAGTTGATACGGTACTCGTCATTGGTTCTCCTCACATTGTGCATGGTGCAATGTCGTCCTTAAGGATACGATATGCGGGCGATCATGACCCGCAGACTCGATCAGGATATCGACGCTATGAACGAGCATTCGGCGCCCAGTGCATTGACACATGTCCACGGTGCGGCCGATCCTCACATCCCGACAACCGACGGGCATCGTCGGATGAATTCGGTCACCAACTGGACGGTGTTCTCGAAGTCGTCGAGTCGCATCACGCTGCATGGCGCGTGGATGTAACGGCACGGGACGGACACGGCACCAGAAAGAACACCACCGCGCGTCCGGTG
>JBGSWU010000400.1:0-7764 GCA_041751795.1 Thermomicrobiales bacterium | reverse complement strand
GACGTGTGCTCTTCCGATCTGCGGACGGCGAGATCCTCTTCCTCAAAGTGTTCGGGTTCAACACTGTGGTGGGCAGGACCCGGCATTGGAGATACCCCATATGCGTGTCTGCGCCGCCCCTCGCGTCACCACCTATGCGAGAATCGATCTCGATGAGGTGAACGGCAAGCGGGGCAGGATTCCGATGAAGGCACGACACATCACCATCTCCCGTAACGGCGACGGACCGATACAGTTCCATCCACCCGCGGTGGGGATTGATTTGCCCGAGGGGACATCAGGGCATCTCCGGCTCAAGGTACCAGATGGCTGGAGCTCGATATGTGACCCGCAAGGTGGATGGTATCTCCAACCAGTGGCCCCGAACCTTGACAAGAATGCGGCACTCGTCGTTCAGTCGGTATCAGATGACACGATCGTTGACTCCGGTACGCTCCAGATCGATCTTGACCTTGTTTCGACCTTCGATCCGCCTTCGTGTGCGCTTCCACTACGTAACCGCGCCACTGATCTCGGGGAGGTACACCCGCGCAGAGACATCTTCGAGCGAACATTCACGACGCTTCCACGCGGGTTGAAGAACCTGCTTTTTCGGGGGTTGTACTCCGATATCGTCTTTCTCCTGCAAGAGGGCAAGCATCGCGGAGGGATGTGCAGCGGGATGGCGCGTTGGTCGATCGCCCGATCGCTCGTCCAGGAACCTGACCCTCCTTCAATACCAGCGGCTGTCGAGCGCATTCAGCTGTATCACGGTCGGCAGCTTCGCGATCGAGCGCTGTTGAGCGCGCTCCCGTGGTTCCTTCGAGGATCACCGAACGCTGCCTACCGGGCGGTTCGGCGTGATCTACTGCGGGATGGGATCACCGACCGTGCCCTGGACATCGCGGTCCCAAAGCTCTGGCGGCCTGATCTGGCGAAGGCACTGGTTGCTGAAGGACATACGGTCGTCCCGTATCGGTTGCGACAGCATGGGGCGGGGCAGGCAGCGCTGGAGGTCTACGATTCGAATCATCCGGACAGGATCGGAAGCGACCAGCCGCGGACGATTCATTTCGACCTCGCGAGGAACCGCTACGAGTACGGCAGGCTGGTTTCGCCCGAACAAACGAACGTCGGAATGATCGCGGTACGTCAGAAGGCGTATTCGACGCCCGGCACCGCCTACATCGCAACGTTGGGATCGCTAATCTTCGCGCCGAAACGCGGACTACAGGCGTTATTCAGACGAAATGACGATGCCCGGACATAACGCCCGGGCATCGTCGTCTACTTTGGACCAGTATCCTATGACAGGTGTGGTTCGATCTTTTCGAGAATGCGCGGCTTCGGATAGGCACCGACGATCTTCTCGACCGGCTGGCCACCCTTGTACAGCACCATTGTCGGGATCGACTGGATGCCGAGCTGGCCCGCCATCTGCTGGTTCTCGTCGATGTTCACCTTGGCGATCTTGAGCTTGCCATTCTGCTCTTCGGCGATCTCGTCGAGGATTGGTGAAACAACCCGGCAGGGACCGCACCAGGCAGCCCAGAAGTCGACCAGGACAGGGGTTTCGGAGTTGATGACTTCTTCGGTGAAGGTCGCATCACTAACGGCTACGGCTTTCGACATGTATATTCCTTCCAAAACGCAGGCGCGGTTGACGCGCCTCTCACCGAACTATAACGTACTCCTGACGGTATCATTCCCGCAAGTGTCCAGACGGCTCATCGCGCGTGCTCGCCGTCGCTGGCAGCGGCTCTGCTATACTCGCCGGTCATGACTGATCCTCGCATCGGTTTCGATGCTTTGTTTCTCGAACAGCCGATGACCGGTGTCGGACAGTACGCGCTCAACCTCTGGCGACAGCTTCGTGATCACCAGCAAGAGGTCCAGCCGCAGATTCTGCTACCCGCTGATGCTCCTCCTGTCGCGATGAACGAGTCACGGCCGGGCGCGATGGCGACCGTCACTCCCCCGCCAAAACTACCGGGCGGTCGAGCCAGAAAGATGTGGTGGGAGCAAACCGGTCTCGTCCTCGCCACGCGTCGCGCTGAAGTGTCATTGGTCCACATCCCATATTTCTCGGCTCCGATGCGCCAGGCGGTCCCACATGTCGTCACGGTCCATGATGTTATCCCGCTGGCGCTGCCCAGCTACGGCGGCACAATCAAGATGCGTGCCTACCTTCGTCTCGTTGGGCGAACGGTACGCCGGGTACCGTTGATTCTGACCGATTCCGAGCATGCGAAACGAGATATCACTAGACTGCTCAGTGTTTCATCCGATCGCATCCGTGTCACACCGCTGGCGGTTGGCGAACATCTCCGGCCAGCCGAAACCGGTACCGACCATGCGTCAATTGCTGCAACGCGCGACAAGTATGGATTACATATCCCATTCGTTCTGAATATTGGGGGTTTCGACGCCCGAAAGCGGTTGCCGCAACTCATCCGTGGGTTCGCGTCGGCGCTTCCGTCACTGCCTGAAACGTACGATCTCGTGATTCCGGGACGCGCGCATACTGGCAACTCAGTGATATATCCGCCGGTCGAACCGCTGATTCGTGAACTCGGCATCAGCGATCGAGTCCGGTTGATCGGGTTCGTCAGCGAGGAGGAGAAGCGCGATCTGTACCGTTCCGCCAGCGTCTTCGCGTTTGCATCGGAGTACGAAGGGTTCGGCTTGAATCCGCTCGAAGCGATGGCGTGTGGGGCACCGGTCATCTGCTCGAATCGGTCGAGCCTGCCTGAAGTGGTCGGCGACGCCGGACTCTCAATCGACCCGGAACCAGATACGATCGCGCGAGCGCTCGTCCACGTCCTGACTGATGATGCGCTCCGTGCCGACCTCGCTCGCCGCGGATTACGGCGGGCGGCGACCTTTTCGTGGCGGCAGACGATGCAACTGACGCTCAATGCTTACAACGACGTTCTCGGAGGTCAACCGGAGTGATTCACGGGCACTGGTACGCATGCGCATTCTGATGGTGTCAAAAGCGCTGGTAACAGGCGTCTACCAGAAGAAACTCGAAGAGTTGGCAGCATTGCCGGATGTCGAGCTACTCGCCATCGTCCCTCCATTCTGGACGGAGAACCGCGTCGGCGCGATCCCGCTCAACAGGATGTTCACAAACGGGTACGAACTCGCCGTTGAAGAGATGCGGTTCAATGGGCGGCACCATGCCCACTATTACCCCGGCCTTGGCACGCAGATGCGGCGGTTCAAGCCAGATTTGGTGCACATCGACGAGGAGCCATACAACCTCGTCTGCGCGCAAGCGACGATTCTTGCGCAGCGAGTAAAGGCAAAGACAATCTTCTTCACCTGGCAGAACCTCGATCGTCGCTACCCACCGCCGTTCTCGTTTTTCGAGCGCTACTCATACTCGCGCGCCAGCTACGCATTGGCCGGGAATGAGGATGCGAAAACGATTCTGCGGCGGAAAGGATTCGTGAAGCCGATTGAGGTGATCCCACAGTTCGGCGTTGATCCGGATCTCTTTTCGCGGCAGGAACGGGAGCGGGACTGCGGAACGTTCACGATCGGCTATTACGGTCGGCTCGTACCCGAGAAAGGAATCGACACGCTGATCGACGCCGTCGCTGAACTTCCGGCGCATGCTCGTCTGATCATCGTCGGTGCCGGTGACAGCCTGTCGGCGTTGAAGCATCAGGCCCAACGTCTTGGGCTGTCTGGGCGAGTCGAGTTTCGCGGTCCCGTTCCGACGGAGACGATTCCTGAGCTTCTTGCGGAATTGGATGTCGTCGTCGTCCCGTCACGTACTCGACCAAACTGGAAAGAGCAGTTTGGCAGGGTGATCATCGAGTCGATGGCCTGCGAAGTCCCGGTGATTGGGTCGGACTCCGGCGAGATTCAGCACGTGATTGGGAATCCTGATCTCGTATTCCCGGAAGGCGACAGTCGAGAGCTGGCTGAACGAATCCAGTCGCTCATCGACGATCCAGCGCGAACGCGACAGCTTGGTCTTTCCGGACGGCAACGCGTCCTTGACCATTACACGCAGGGACAGATTGCTGCGGCAACCCATCGCGTGTACCAGACCGTCCTTTCGATATCCTGATATCCCGCTCTGCCGAGACGCATTGGGACACGACACTGTACGATGGATACTGATCCCTTCCGACACCGGAAGGGAAGGGGAGGAAGGGCGTCCGTGGCATCCAAACTCGAACGAGACAACCGTGACGCGACTCGCCTGCTCCAGCCAGGGCCGGTGGCGCTGATCACGAGTCGCTTTCGGTCGGCTGACAACGTCATGACAGCGGCCTGGATGATGCCCGCCAGCCTCGATCCGCCGTTGCTGGCGATTGCGATTCATCCGGGAAGGCTGACACACGAGTACGTCAGCAAGAGCGAATACTTCGCGATCAATATCCCAAACGCCGAACTGCTCAGCGCTGTCCACGCCTGCGGAATGCTGACTGGCCGAGCCGGTGACAAGTTCACCGCAGCGAAACTAACTCCCATCGACGCGACGCAACTCGAACTCCCACTGGTCGGGGAATGCGTCGCGCACATCGAGTGTGGCGTCGTTCACCGGGTGGCGTTTGGCGATCACGATCTCTTTATCGCCCAGCCGATGTCCGTGATCGCGCTTGACGAGGCGTTCAACGAGCGCTGGCTGGTCGAGACCGACGCGGGACGGATCATCCACCACCTACGTGCGGACTACTACGCGACGCTATCCCGTCCGTATCAGGCGAGCCTGGAGCCCGACGAGGAGTAGCGTCCGGCTCCGTCAGGATATCCGCACGGCTGCACCACGAATCTTGTCGCGTGCGACACCGAGGCCAGTGCGGCGCGCCAACTCTACAAGACCATCGAGGGCTTCGTCGTCGAGAGTGAACGTTTGGTCGGCGAGTGTTTCGGTGAGCGTGTCACGGTCGATGTTGAAGCCTTTCGAGAGATCGCGCCGGAGTTCTCGACCACGATCCTGACCGATAGTCTTCGCACCGTTGAGTCGTTCGACTGCCCTGGAGATTGACGCGGGGTCACTCGCCAACAACGCTCTCGGGGCGACGCAGACGTGGGAAACGAACGGCAGGTTGGCGAGGAGAAACCAGGCTCGCCCAAGATCTTCCTGGTAGCGGTCCTCGTCCTCGTCGGCAATCAGCGCGGCAGCATCCTCGCTGATGACGGCCGTCGTCTCGTCTACGTCGCGCGCTTCCTCGGACCAGTCGGTAACCGTAATCCCGTAAAACGCAGTAATCACCGCTGTCGCGACAGCGCGTCCCGCGGCGGAGATGCCGGGGATCACGATGGTTGCCTGTTCGACCTCGTCAGGGCGGGTATGCGTCGTCATCGTCAGCATCGATGCAGTTCGCCAGACGATGCCAGCATCACGCAGAATGACGTGGGTGTCGAGCATTGTGAGGGCATAGACGCTGTCGATGAGTGCGACTGTCGCGTGTCGCGCGTCATCCGGTCGCAGTCCACGAGCGAGTGTAATGCCGCTCGTCTCGACCCAGCCTGCCGTGATTGGATACGAATACATCGCAGTCGTTAGCCGGTCGTCAATTGCGATCGTCGTGGTCGTCACCCTGCTCCCCCGTTCATCATCGCGGATAGTGTACTCTCGGTGGCGTCGAAGCCGATGAGGGTGGAGGGGATTGGTTCATGGCGACGTTAGTGACTGGCGCGAACGGTTGGGTACCGAGTTACATCATGCGGCGACTCGTCCGGCGTGGCGAGCGGGTGATCTCGTACGATCTGATGCCACCGGACGAGATGTTACGCGACTTCCTCGGCAATGGGTTCAGCAGCGTCACCTTCATCCAGGGGGACGTCACCGATCAGCAGCAGATGCTCGATGTCGCCCGCAGAGCCGACGTGACGCGAATCATCCACGCCGCCGCAATCACACCGCGCGTCGACCGCGAACAGGAAGAGCCGCAGCGCATCATCGACGTCAACCTCGGCGGCACTGTCAACGCGCTGGAGGTGGCTCGGCAACTCGAAGGGTTCGAACGCTTCGTCTACATCTGCTCGATTGCTGCCATCGGTGGTGGTCACGATACCGACGTTGTCGATGAAGAGACGCCAAGCCGCGCGACGAATCTTTACGGCATCACGAAGCACACGAGTGAGCGCGTCGCGCTGCGCTACAAGACGTTGTTCGGCCTCGACGTGGTCTCGATGCGCCCTGCCAGCGTCTATGGCCCGATGGAGCGGATCACGCCCGGCTACCGCGGCGCAACCGAGTTGCGTGAGATGCTGCGGATTCTTCACGCCGGCGATGAACTCCTCGTCAACTCGCTGGAAGGGCCGTATCACGCCTGGACGTTCGTTGAGGACGTCGCTGAAGCCGTGGAACGCGCATGGGAAACGCCGAACCTGCCGAACGACATCTACACGATCACCTGCGGCGAGCAATACTCGATAGGCGACATGCTGGCCGCCTTCAAGCGAGTCTGGCCAGACGTCTCCTACCGGGTTGTCCCCGAATCCGCCGCTAACTACCACGTCTCGGGCGATTCCCCCGGCCCACGCCCGAGCAACGAACGGATGCGCGAGGACTTCGGCTGGGTGCCGTCAACGCCGCTCGACGAAGGCGTTCGGCAGTACCTCGACTGGATTTGCGCCAACGGTCCGCAGTAGGATGGCTGAGTTACGAGTTAACCTCTGACGGGATCGTCCACGCTACGTCATCGACCACCGACTGGGTGACACTATGACAGTCGCATCACAGCACATCGGATACGCACCCGCGCACCAGTTAACGCTGGCATTTCTCCGGTGGGTCGCTGACCAGCCACGGTCATACGATGATGCAATGGAGGCGTGGCGCACCAGTTGCCCACGCCTCTCGATCTGGGAAGATGCGCTGGCCGACGGTCTGGTCATCGTACAGCGAATCCGCGCTGATGCTGACGACGGGGATATCGTCGTCTTGACAGCGACTGGTCGCTCCGTTCTGGCCGAACAATCACCAGGTTCGACGGATCACGGCTAACCCATCGGCTTTGCCCGAAGTGCTGATCTACTGAATGTTAGAGTTGGGCGTAGGGTTCAGGCGCGTGATCTTCATCTGTTCCCTGTCGAGCATCGATGGGACGCGCGGCGCGATCTCAGTCTTCCAATAGTCACTCTGATAAACGAGATCGTACAGTCGCACGCGTTCTTCTTCACTATCGAACCGGCGAATCCAGACGTAGACACTCTCGTCGTCTTCGCCGACGAAACTCCCGAGAATCTCCATCCCCATCTTCGTTTGAAACGGGATGATTTCCTCTTCCATGCACTTGACCCAGTTTTCCTGCTGCCCAGGGCGCACGTGATACTGCCGCAACTCAAACAACAACGATCGCTCCTTTATGCATACCAAAACAGAACCACGAGAATCTTCAGGTGGCGCAGGATCAGGACGCCGACTCGAACTTCGGATACGAGCCGAAGATCTTGAAGATATCGGATTTAGCGCGCATCCGTTCGAGGGCAGCGGCGATGTGCGGGTCAAGCCGATGCCCCTCGATCTCGATCAGGAAGTAGTACTCGCCGAGCACATTCTTCGCCGGTCGGCTTTCCAGCCGGGTCATTTGAATCGTGTCGGCTGCCAGTTCGTCGAGGACGGCATGGAGCGATCCTGGGACGTTCTGGCGGACAGTGATCGTGAGCGAGGTCTTGTCGTTGCCGGTTGGGGCGTGGTCACGCGCATGAAGAGCGACGAAGCGCGTCACGTTCGTGTGATTATCGTCAAGGTTTCGAGCCAGGATCGTTCCGCCATAGAGCTCTGCCGCGCGAGCCGTTCCACTTGCCGCGACT
>JBGSWU010000399.1:0-4009 GCA_041751795.1 Thermomicrobiales bacterium | reverse complement strand
TTGTCGGTTTCGGCGCTTCCCCGTACTATCGCCCCGCTGGTGAGTCTGATAGGTGGGGATGAGAGATGGGGCAGGCGATGCGATTCTTTATGGGCGGGATCAACCATGAAACCAACACGTTCAGTCCGATACCTGCCAGTGGTGAGCGATTCCGGGACATGCGCTACGTTCGCGGCCAAGACCTGATCGACAGGAACCGGGGAACGCGGACCGTCATTGGTGGGTTCATTGACGCGGCGGAGGAGTTGGGCATCGAACTCTTGCCCACGATCCACTCATTCGCGATGCCGTCCGGTGCAGTGGTTCGTGAGGAGTTCGAGGCTCAAATGGCGGATACGCTGGACGATCTCGAAGCGGCGATGGCTTCAGGGCCGATTGATGGGGTTCTTCTCGGGTTGCACGGTGCAATGGTAATCGACGGGATCGACGACGGGGAAGGCGAATACCTCAAGCGAGTGCGTGAGGTCGTTGGCCCTGACATCCCGATCGTGACCGAACTGGATCTGCACGCCAACATCTCGCGAGAATCGACCGAGATCGCGGACATCATCATCGGCTACGATACCTACCCACATATCGACACGTACGAGCGTGCCGTCGAATTGACCCACATCCTCGCTCGGTTGGTGAAACGCGAGGTCACGCCAACGGTCGCGTTCCGCCAGATTCCGATCCTTGCCAACCTGCCGGCGCAGTTCACCGGCCGGAAGCCGATGTCTGACTGGGTGGCGCTCTGCCACGAGATCGAAACGCGGCCGGGTGTGTTGACGGCGACGGTTGCGGCTGGATTCCCTTACGCTGACATCCCAGACACATGCATGAGTGCCTACGTTGCAACGAGCGGCGATCATGCGTTGGCCGACGCATGTGCGACTGAACTGGCGCAGTTCGCCTGGGATAATCGCGAAGGCTTTCAGGCGACGCCGATGCCGATTGACGACGCAGTCCGACATGCGATGGAGGCAGAAGGACCGATTCTCCTCGCAGATGTTGCCGATAACACCGGAGCGGGTGCGTCAGGTGACGGCACCGAGGTTCTGCGGTCACTCATCAAGCACAATGCGCGCTCGGCCGTCGTCGCGTTGATGTACGATCCAGAAACCGTGGCTCAAGCCATCTCGGCGGGAGTCGGCGCGACGATCAACGCGACGATCGGTGGCAAGGTCGACGACAAGCACGGTGCGCCGATTCAGGTAGAGGCGTATGTTCGCGCGATAACTGATGGCTTCTTCTACAACGCCGGGCCAATGAGCACCGGTGAGGAATCACGGATGGGGATGACCGTCGTCCTCGAAATTGGTGGCCGTGGCGGAATCGAAGTCGTCTGCACCCAATTCCGCCGGGCTGCCAACGACGCCAACACGCTCCGATCGGCTGGTGTTGAGCCGACGCGACGTCAAATCGTCGTCATCAAGTCGTCTGTTCACTACCGTGCCGACTTCACGCCACTCGTGCGGGAGATCGTCGAAGTAGACGCTCCAGGTCTGGCTGCCTCCAACTGGTCTCACTTCGACTTTCACCGACTCCGTCGTCCGATTTACCCGCTGGACGGCGAGTTCGAATGGAGTCCAGTGTAGAGCGGTGTGCACGAGCGTTGTCTCGGTCGCATAGGGACACGTCTCAGACATGTCCCTATGCGATCGAAGCAGTTCTTCTGAGAACTGCTTCGCATCTTGAACCAACCGGACCGGTCAGGGCGTGAAGAAACGGTAGTACGTTTCTCCGGAGTGCAAGATGCGATGGGTCACGCCGTCAATGATCGTGTCGAACCGGTATCGCTCCGGACTTCGATCGTCCTCGCCTGCGCGAAACGATCCGTCAGGCATTGGCGATAGCGGCTCTTCGTGACCATGTCCTGAGATGGTTGCTAACTTGCCTTGCCGTAGCACGATGCGTAGGTTCGAGAACCACGGATTGTGGCTGCGATAGTGACCGGGGTAGGCGTCCCACTCGGCTGGATAGTCGAAACTCGTCGGACCGTCGTAGTGGTCGTTGACGAACCAGTCCGGGCCAAACATCGCCTCGGTCACTGCGCCAGATTCGTTGCGGACAAAGCGAAACAGGAAGCGCGCACCGTCATCGGGAACAAAAAAGGAATCGCGTCCGCGTTGTTCCAGTGTGACGCGAGTTCCTCCGCGCTCCAGCAGCAGGCGCTGGCTGTCGGCGCTGAGGCTGATGGTGCCCTCTCGGTCCGTGCTACGGAATGTACCAGCGTAGTCAGGTGCGTTCTCGACTCGTGACGGTTCGCGAGGTTCGATCGGAGCCGGCAATGCTCGCTGATGAAATCGAGCTTGCAGTAGTTCCAGCGCATGCCACGCGATGTCATGTGGGTTCCCAGGGCCGTTGACGATGGCGACGGCACCTAGCCCAGCGTGTTGGTCTCCCACCATCGCCGAGGTGTATCCGACCATCCCGCCGTCATGGTGGAGGACGGTGCTGTCGTTCAGTTCACTTGTCGCTATTCCATAGCCGTAATCGCTGAAGCTCCGCTCGGTTTCTCTGCGGGCCACGACTCGCGTCATCTGATCGAATGCCGACTGAGACAGTACGCGGTCATTTGCGCCATTCCCATGATTCAGGAACATCCGCAGGTACGTTGCCAGATCGCCGACCGACGAGGCGAGGCAGCCATCGCTGGTGTTCGATTCCAGCCAGGTCGCCGGGACGATACCGTGCTGGGGATGCGGCGGACGGTCATCGTAGAACGGTGCATGTGGCTGGGCCATTCGGCGCCGTGTCGAATGGGTGATCGCAGCGGTCGTCGCGTTCACTCCAAGTGGCTGGAGCACTCGATCTCGAATAATCGCGTCGTATGGTCGTCCTTCGAGACGCTCCAGGATGAGGCCGAGCGCTTTGTAGACGACATTCGAATAGTGGAAGTAGGTTCCTGGCGGGCTGCCGGTGGTCGTTTCTCGCAATGCCCAGACTTCGTAGCGCGCGTCAGGTGAGAAATCAGTGCCGTAGATGATTCCTGTCGTGTGCGAAAGGGCATGATGGATCGTCGGTGGATCGAACTGTGACTGGACCTCGAACCACGGTAGGTAGTTTCGGATCGGCGCGTGCAGGTCGATTTTTCCCTCTTCGTGGAGCTGGAGGATGGCGATTGCCGTGAACGATTTGCCGATCGAACCGGTTTCGAGCAAATGGCTTGTCGTCATTGGTTCACGCGCATCCGCGTTGGCGTACCCATACGCCGCTGTGTGAAGCGGCCCATCTCGGTCAGTGAGCGCCAGGACGAGGCCTGGAATCCCCTCCTCGGTCATGCGTTGGTGCACCAGTGAATCAATCTGGTCGATTACAGCAGTCAGGTCCATCCTGCTTATATGCCCTTCTGTTACCGGATCGCGCCGTGCGGCAATACCGCATGGACACCTTTTACACCGTTGACGACCTGGGTAATCCGAAGGTCAACGACGACGCTTGCCATCGCCAATGCCTCATTGCGATCCATCGCGAATTGTTCACCCATCAGATCGAGCATTGCATCAAGCGCGATGTACATGGCTTCGTCGAGGTCCTCATGGAATCCGAGTGTGAGCCAGCCTTTGCTCGTTCGGGCGCGGGCGGTTGAGATCGACATCTCGGGATGGAGAACGAACGTCAGGTCGCAACGATCGATCGGGCATTCAATCGCCGTCACACTGGCTTCCCCGTCACCCTGGGCAGCATGACCGTCACCGGTTGAGAAGAGTCCCCCTGCGACAGCGACAGGCAGGAAAAGAGATGTACCAGCAACGAGTTCCTTACAGTCGATGTTGCCGCCGGTTGGGCGTGGCGGCGCCGTCGGGTGAATCCCCGCGTCAGCGGGGGGCATGCCCATGACGCCCATGAATGGACGCATCGTCACCGTCCGTCCAAACTGGTTCGTTGCAGTCCCCTGGTCATCATCGAGGGCCCATGCGTGACTGAATGGTTGGTCGACGAGGCCCAGACGCTTGTTGACGGGGTGGTCCCAGCCACCAGCGACGTTCCAACCCCATCCTCCGGTTCGGATCTGTCCGATCCGAAT
>JBGSWU010000398.1:0-1731 GCA_041751795.1 Thermomicrobiales bacterium | reverse complement strand
CCGCTCTCCGGAGAATCGATCGAGCGTGGGCGACAACCTCTTCAAATGACGTTCCTGCGCGCGCTTCTTCAAAGACCTCGTCGGTAAGCAATGCAACGGCTTCGGGGTGGTTGAGCTTCAATCCTCGGGCACGCCGACGCCGCGCGAGTTCCGCAGCGGCGAACACCAGCAAGCGGTCAGTCTCCTTTGGGGTCAGAGCCATGGCTTGGGTCCTCCACGATCAATGGGCGTCGTTTGGGACGCACGAGTCTCGCGTCGAGTCGTTCCCCCTGGAACACACGTCTCGTCAAGACGCTCAATGCCAAGCGGACTTCTCTCAGCGATCGTGGCGGACTATGAGATTCGGATGGCGTATGTTCAGGGCCAGCAGCCACCTTGGGAGATGATATTGCAACGCGCATCCGCCTCGCCCGATGCGAGCCGAGCAGAATCGTCCAAACGAGCGCAGCAGAAACGGCAACGACAGCAAACGCGCCGATGATCGCTGCAATCGTCCAGAGCCAGGGTGTGTCCTTTCCGACCGTGGAACGCGCTTCGAGTTGCGTCTGGACCTGAAGCGGAATTGTCCAGGCAACGGTTCCTGTCCCGCGTCGTCCGCCGTTTGTGACAGTGATCTCCCCGGGCATCGTGACGATGTACTCGATCTTGACGATCTCACGCACGCCAGCGGATGTTGAAAATTGCGGGTGCCCCGGTGCGATCTTTGCTGCCGCCGCATAGAGGAGATCGCCATCGACCATTAACTCCAGTTTGAACGAATTACCGCCAACTGCTTCGCTGATGCGCTCAAATCTGCCTTGAAACGGCGCGACTGGCCCTGTGGTTTCGTCAATAACGAGCGTATTAAAGATGCTGCTCAGCGCGAGTCCGGCGTCAGTTGCATCCTGGGTGGTGTTGATAACGCGGATACCGATCGTTTCAGGGTTGTCGATACGCGCTGTCGTCAAGCCAGCTGCGCGTGCGTTAATTTCCGCGTCGGCGATCTGACGTTCAACACGGGCCAGGTCTAGTTCGTTCAAGCTGGCACGCGGAAGCGTTACTTCGAGAGTATGTGTGGCAGTACCGTCTACTCTGAAGGTCGATCCAAATTGTACTGTCGTACATCCTGTGAACAGGACGATCCCCGCGACGATTGCGACGGCGATTCGAGCAATAACACTTGCTGTCGTCATGGAGAGTAGTCGTCCTGAACTCAACACCTGGCGCATCCAACCTCCACCCGAGCAGTCGTGCACGTGCCTGCGTACCGTACTATAACGTGCAGGAACACAGCCAAATGCTGATTGATGCGGTGATGAACGATGTACGACTATCGGCCTGCTGAGATTCCGCCAATGTTGACGACTGTCCTAACCGGTCTGCATGCAGACGATGCCGAGCGCCTGGTGCAGGCATATCAATTCGCGGCCGCAGCTCATGCGACGCAAACTCGTGATGAAGGTTCGCCGTTCATCGCCCATCCTGTGGCAGTCGCCGTGCTGCTGAATGATGAGCTAGGCTGCCGCGATGTCGACATTCTGATCGCTGCCCTCAATCATGATGTGCTGGAAGATTGTGAGTGGTTATGCAGAGCCGACGTTGCCACAGCAATCGGAGACCGGGCAACTGGCTTTGTCGAAGAGGTAACGAAGGAGCAGGTGGCAGTCGAGGAGAAAGCCGCACGCGATCAACGGTATCTGGAGCATCTCTGGCATATCTCGCCTGAAGCGAAACTGCTCAAATTGGCTGACC
>JBGSWU010000397.1:0-9012 GCA_041751795.1 Thermomicrobiales bacterium | reverse complement strand
TGGCATGCCAACACCCAGCAGGAGCAGCGGCATCATCAGCACACCACCCCCCATGCCAGTCAGTCCGACAAGAAGACCAACCACCAGCCCGTACGCCGGTAAGAATCCTGGTTCACCCATGGTGATGCTCACTAATCGGGTAAAGTCACCAGCAATTATCGACTTCCCCCAAATTGGGCCACCGATATGAACATTGAAGTAGCAATCGGGTTGGAAGGTGGTTGACGGAAAAGAGAAAGGCGGGAGGACTCCCGCCTCCCGCCATCGTTCTGCGTCATACGCATGGATCATGGTGTGGTGACCGCCCTCGTGCGATCAGCAGACCTCCCGCTAACGCGGGGTTACAGCCGCGCCGTTCCCGTCGCAAATCACTCGTTCTGGATTCCGGTCTTGTTGAAGGACATTATCTTCAGGAATCGATCTGCCATTCTGCCTGCTTCAAACACCAGAACGCGCCAGTCGCTCATCATCGACTGGCGCGTTCTGTTATGCCGCTAATCAGCTGCTCGGTGTCGACTGTCCGCCTTCCGGCGGAATCGACATGTCTACTGCGATCCCTGCACCGTCATACTGATCCAGGTTCCGTTGGCCGTGCCCATGTACCAGGTCGACTGACCATTCACGATCACCTCCACCTGGACAGGAATGTTGACCGGTTGCACAGTACCTGGCTGTATCGGCACAGTGACGGTGATGTTCGTGCTGAACGCGCCGTTTGACTGCACCTTGTTCTTGTTTGAGAACGACACAGTTTCGCCGTAGCCATTGAACCCCGAATCAGTCATAACGACGTAGCGTTGGACCGTCGAAGGTGTCACAAACTGCACATTGATCGGCCCGTTGACAAGCCCAACGTACTGGTCAGGCATTGCTACCCACACCTGCACCTGGGTTCCGTTGAGGGAAACGATCGGATCAGCTCGACACCAACTGACACCTGCACCAGCAGGCGCTGCCACCATCAGCAGCGCGATAAGACCGAGCAGCAATGCGCTTGTGTAGCGTCGCATGGCTACCGTCCCCTCATCTTGAACGAGATCTTGGTTCCGTCATTCGTCATCTCGATGACCTGACTCGAGCCGTCCTCGAAGATGATCGTCAACTGCAACGGGATGCTCTTGCGCTTCTCGTGCTCCAGCAACTGCGCTTTATCGACCGGAACGATCGCACTCACGACGACGTCGAACATACCGTTCTTGGAGACCTTCGTGTCCAGCGTCCCAAACTTGAGCGACTCGCCATAGCCATTGAAGCCGTCGTCCATGAAGACCAGCGAATGACTGACCGCAGCCGGGATCTGCACCTTGGTCTCGATCGGGCCGTTGACGTACTGAACGTACTCTTCTGGGATTGCCACCCAGATCTGCACGTCCGCACCGTTGAGCCGTACGATCGGATCTTTCGCACACCAGGAGCGCGCGGCGAGGGCGGGGGATGCAAGCATGAGGACGGTCAGGAGCCCCATACTGGCAGCGAAGAGGAATCGCCTCATCGTTCTTCCTTTCCCTGGTCACAGGGGCAGAACGAGGGGCATTCGGTAACGCAGCCATCCTAGCGGATGCGACGACGCTGGTTCGGTCCTGAACGACACCGCTGGGGATGATCGTGTCGTTCGGGAGCGCAGCCGTCGTGGCGAAGTCGCCGTAGACCTGTCGCTTTGCGGACCCGGCTTTCACCGGGGGTGCCGTTATCGTGACCGACCTCGTGGTCGTTCAGGACCCAGTTGTCCTGTCCTGTTAGGCTAGCCCATCGGACGGATGCACAAATAGAGACGAAAGTCCTCTCCCATTCAGAGACGATCGTCGGCAGCGTCCCGCTTCGGGTGCCGTGCGTATCGATGTCGAGCACACGCATCCGGCACAACTTGCCTGGAAACATTACGCATCACCAAAACGTCTTCCACCACGGATTAGCGAGTCACCACTTCAGCGAGTGCAGGTCATCGAGGCACGACTTGGGTAGGATTTCCGACGATTTCTGGTAGCGACGGCAGGCAAGAGAAGGTGCCGGAACCTATGGAAACAACTCCCGATTCCAACGCATCGCTGGGCGAGGCATCCATCGGCGATTCAGATGATCGCGTCGGATCCTCCGAGACTTTGCGAATGCAATTACTGGCAATCCGCGACGAATGGTTGGCCCCGCTTGTCGCTCAGATCGCCGAACAGGCAGCAACGATTGGCCGGCTCGAAGAACGGCTCGAACAGGAGCGACGACGAAGCGACGAACTCGAAGCATGGAAGACATCAAAGATCATCGAGAAAGATGAATTGATCGCTCGCCTGCACCGGCGTATCGCCGATCTCGCCGAAGAACTCGACGCCGTCGAATCTGCCGCCAGGCATGATGATGTCGATACGCTCCGCGCACGTGTCAGTGCACTGGAAGACGCCACCGCGGTTCACTCACGCGCTCGTCGAAGCGGGATGCGGTTCCGGAAGCCGTAAGAATGAGAACATACGCCGAACTCGTCTTCGTGATCGTAGGGACGACACTGATAGCTATACCCATGATCGTTTTGTTTTCAGCGGCGACGCTGCCAATCACCTATGCTGCTGACTGGTTGCTTGGATCGAAATTCGATCTGCTCTCCCACCCGCGCCGAAACGCACTGATTCTCGGTAGTGCATTCATGATCGTTGCCTATTGCAGCACCTTCGGGAAACCAACCCAACTCCACCACGACGATCAGACCACGCCTCGAATCGGCTGGCGTGTCCGTCGACGACGGTAGGCATCAGACCTGCTGCAACTTGCACCATCCCTCACATGTCAACACGGCTGTCATCATCGCATCAGGCTACACACCCAGAATGCCCTATTGATCATATGCACATCTTGGAGTAGGGTTTCCGCCAGCGCTTGGGCAGCAGCGTCTTGACGGATGAGCCGACCGCCAGGTGAACCGAAGACATTGCCCCAAGTGAGATTTCTGGCAGGAGTGAGGAGTAGATTCGATTGACTCAAGACGAGAGAACCACGACCCTCGATGCGCTTCGCGACAACATCCTGGCGGGACACTTAACCCGCCGTGGTGTCCTGAAGCGGGCCGTCGCGCTTGGGCTGAGCGCGCCGGTCATCGCGGGGCTGCTGGCCGCCTGCGGTGACGACGACGAAGATGACAGCGGCGGCAGTGGTGAACCAGCCGCGACCTCGGGCAGCACCGGAGGAGATGCGACAGCCGCGAGCGATTCGACGGAAACCACTGACGAAGACGATGATGCGTCCGCAACGAGTGAGCCATCCGGCGATTCCGGATCCGGCAAGGGACGTGGTGAAGGCGACCTGCTGCGACTCCTCGTCTGGCAGGCACCGACGATTCTCAATACGCACTTTTCCCAGGGTGACAAGGACGGACTCGCGTCCCGCCTCATCCTCGAACCGCTCGTCAACATCATGTCGGACGACACCCTGACGCCGGTCCTCGCCGCCGAGATCCCATCGCTCGAAAACGGCGGGGTCGCTGAAGACGGCATGAGCGTCACCTGGAAGCTCAAGGAAGGCGTCGTCTGGTCGGACGGCGAGCCATTTACGGCAGAAGATGTCAAGTTCACCTGGGAATATGCTACCGACGAGGCGACGGCGGCAACGACCTTCGCCACCTACGAGATCATCACCGACGCCCAGGTCGTCGACGAACACACGATCACCTTCTCGTTCGCGGAGCCGAATCCGCTCTGGTTCGGTACGTTCTCCGGCTCGTTCTACGGCGCCGTTCTGCCGAAGCACATCCTCGGCGACGCGATTGGCGAAGCGGCCCGCACCCACGAGTTCAACCTGAATCCGGTCGGTACCGGCCCCTATAAGCTGACCGAGTTCCGCCCTGGTGACACCGTTCTCTACGAGATCAACGAGAACTTCCGCGACGCCGACAAGCCGTTCTTCTCAACCGTCGAGCTCAAGGGTGGTGGTGACGCCACATCCGCCGCGCGCGCAGTGTTGCAGTCCGGCGAAACCGACTACGCCTGGAACCTCCAGATCGAGAAGGCGGTCGCCGATCAGATGGCCGCCAACGCTGAGACCGGCGTACTGGAGGCGACGACCGGCAACAGCGTCGAGCAACTCCTGATCAACTTCGCCGACCCAAACAAAGAGGTCAACGGCGCCCGGTCGGAACCGACCACCCAGCATCCGTTCTTCACCGATAAGGCCGTTCGAGAGGCACTCAAGCTGGCCTCTGACCGCGAGACGATCGCGACCGAGCTGTATGGCCAGGCCGGTTCTCCGACGGCCAACACACTTGTCGCCCCGACCAGCTTCAACTCGCCCAACAACCCGATCGATTTTGACCTCGACGCCGCTGAAGCGATGCTCGAAGAAGCTGGCTGGACCGGCTCCCCGCGCGCCAAGGACGGCGTCGAACTTTCGATCGTCTACTCGACCACCGTCAACCCCGTTCGTCAGAAGACGCAGGAGATCCTGAAGCAGGCGTGGGAGTCGATCGGCATCTCGACCGAACTGAAGTCGATCGATGCCTCGGTCTACTTCTCATCCGACGCCGGGAATCCGGACACTGTCAGCCACTTCTACTCGGACGTGACAATGTTCACCAACGGTCCGGTGAATCCGTACCCACTCGACTACATGTCGGGCTTCAAGTCGGACGATCCGGACACGGACATCGCCCAGCAGTCCAACCAATGGGCGGGCAACAACTACAATCGCTGGGTCAACGATGAGTTCAACGAGCTCTGGCTACAGGCCAAGACCGAACTGGACCCCGATACCCAGGCAGAGTTGTTCATCGCCATGAACGACCTGGTCATCGAGGATGTCGCCCGGATCGGCCTCGTCCATCGCGGCAGCCTGGCCGGGTACTCCAAGCGCATCAAGGGCCACGAAAACTCCTCCTGGGAGATCGCGGTCTACGACATCGAAAATTGGTACGCCGAAGAGTAAGTCTGCATCGACAATCGGGGGCGAGGCGAGAGTCTCGCCCCCTTTGTGTTCCTGGCGACATCCCGACAGGGGCGGCCGGTGCACAACATTACCTCCTCAAAGAGCCAATCAGGCGACTCCTTCGACAACGCGCTGGCTGAGAGATTCTTCACGACGTCTACGACGAAACTGATGTCCCAACTCGTGCCCTGCCGACCGTTGCCGCTCCTCGCCCGAGCCCCAGATACAGAGCTGGACAAGACACCATTTGGTGTCGTATTCTTGTTTCCGACACCAAATGGTGTCACATTTGAGACTGGTACGTAACAGACTCAGATGCGTGTCGAAGGTCAAGGGAGTGCACTCCATGCGGGATGTTTACAGTGCGGTGGCCGATCCGACCCGCCGCCAACTGCTCCGCATGCTGGCCGACGCTGATGAATTACCGCTCCACGAGATGACGGACCGGTTTGGAGTCGGCCGCACGGCTGTCTCCAAACATCTGGCCATTCTCAAGGAAGTCGGCCTCGTGATCGATCGCAAGGCTGGACGAGAAACGCGCTATCACCTGAACCCCGCCCCACTGCGCGAGATTCAGGAGTGGGTCTCGTTCTACGAGCGGTTCTGGACCGAGCGAATCGATCACTTGAAAGCACTATTGGAGGAAGACAACGAATGAGTGAGTCCGTTATCCTGGATGTTGAGGTGAAAAGCCCGGTCGATCGAGTCTGGGATGCCCTGACCGATTCCGCCACGCTCTCCAAGTGGATGTTGTTCAAAACGAACGACTTTCAGCCGGTCGTCGGGCACGCGTTTCAATTCCGAGATGCGCAAGGATTTGACGGCGTCATTGATTGCGAAGTCATCGAGGTCGAGAAGCCACACCGGCTCTCCTACTCCTGGGCGACCAGCGGGCCAGGGAATCAACCTCACTCGACGGTGGTCACCTGGACGCTGACCGAGGCCGAAGGCGGCATAACGCGGCTGCACCTCGACCAGAGCGGGTTCCAGAGCGACGCGAAGCAGGAGATCGGCGGCGCCAAGTACGGCTGGACGATGATGCTGGATCAGCTGCAAGCCCTTCTGACAACGGGGTAGCCAGACAGGCGTCACGCGTTGACAAACAACGAAGGCGGTCGTGGACTTGTTGTCTCGACCGCCTTCGTTCAATTGAATGCCACGTCAGGAATGGCCGAAACTATTTCCCGGCTGCCGCGCTCGCGCCTTCCATCTGCTCGATCATCGGACCCAGCAAATCCTTGCCGAGTTGCTTTTCGAAGCCCTCGACCGTCTTCGCCATCGCCTGCTCCTGCTTGAGGTTCTCCTGCAGCAGCTTCACGACGTCCTTCTCGCCCAGCAATCGCGCCATGTCGATTAAGCCGCTGTACGAGACGATCTCATAGTGCTCGGCCTTGGCTGCCGCTCCGAGATCGAAGACCTGGAGGATTTCCGGCGATGGCTTTTCCTTCAGGAACTCGTCCCGTTCCGCGACGATTCCGTGCATTCCCTTACACTCAACTGCCTCGGCTTCTTCGCCCAGCAGTTTGAAGCATTCTTCGAGATTCTTGATCTGCTGCTTCGTTTCCTTCTCGTGCTCCCGCAACGCCGCCTTGACGTCCTTGTCTCCGGCGCTCTCGACCAGCTTCGGAAGCGTTTTGAGGACGAGTTGCTCAGCACCGAGCAGATCCTGCATCTCGTGAACGAAGAACTCCTTCGGATCCGTCATTGACATTGTTTGATTCCCATTCCGACCTGTTGAACCGCATTCAGCGGGGTATCGCACGATCGCGAATCCGATCGTACGTACGCAGATATCGTGCCACTTGTCCCGCTGTTTGCAGAAAAGGAATGGGTGGGGAAAGAATTACCAGATTCCCAATTCATCGCGGGCATCTTCGCTCATCTTGTCGGGCGACCACGGCGGTGACCAGACGATCTTGACACTCGTGCCGCCGATCCCCATCAGCCCGGAGAGTGCTTTATTCACTTCGCCAGTGATGACCGGGCCGAGCGGGCAACCCATCGACGTCAGCGTCATCACGACCTCGACATCGTTGGCGTCCGAGATGTTCACGTCGTAGACCAGTCCAAGATCGACGATATTCACGCCCAACTCGGGATCAATCACGTCCTTCAGCATCTCCTGAATCAAATCCTTCTGCAGTAGCATCATGAACCGGTGTTACTCCTGTCGCGTTGCAACGCACATCAAACGCAGTTTCAATAGAAAGGATACCGTTCCGCGGGCCCGCACCGTGCGGTACGCTCATGATGAATCATCGGACTTGTGAGTTTGATGTCGATATCGAACGCGAACTGGAAGAGTCACAGACAATGCCCTGGTGGGACATCCTCAAGCGCAAATCCTCCGAGCCAGCTACGGAGCCAACCGCACAACCGGTCCCGCAATCACAACCGCGACGCGAACTGCCGATGGCCAATTCGCCGGTCGGACGACGCATGAACGACCCGAACGACCCAACTGCCCGCGAGCGGCGACGGCAGAGGCTGGAACGTCGTATCCGCGACCTCCACTACGACATTGGACAGGCCGAGCAGGCGCAAACTGATTCCAACCGCTGGATGGAACGCGTCGAAGGGATCAACCAGGCCATCGAGCAGGCCAGACGTGACACGGAGGTCGTCCTGAAGGCCCCGCCCGGCTGGACGCCGCATCCGCTGCCGGCCCGGCCAGTCGTCGTCGAGTCGATCCAGCCGCACGAACCAGCCGAGATCAACCTGCGAATCGGCGACGTCACCTTCCGGTACAGCGAGGCGATCGACTGGTCCGAACGCGGCCACCAGAAAGCGCCGCCAGAATTGCGTCGTGTCGAGGGCGAGATCGAACGCCTCATGCCCGGCAGCATTCCTCCCGAGCGCCGATCCGAACTGCGCGACCACCTCGCCCACGGGCTATCGACGCTCGTCACGCAACTTCGTGAAAACGCGCTCGATGGACAATCGTCGCCATCACTGACACTCGCCGACCTCGCCAGCCCATGCCCAACCTGCGGCGGCTGGCGCGATTTGAAGGGACGCTGCCCTGCCTGCCAGGAGCGGGAGTGGCAGGCCGATAGTCTGCGGGCCGACATCGACCGCCTCATCAAGGAACGCAACGACCAGCTCGACGAACTCGCCAGGTTCCGCGACCGATTGCCGGTCCTTCGCCGCCAACTGGCCGACAGCGAGGCGGAACTCGCGGCCATCGATGACTCGAGCGCCTGACCAATCTACCGCCACGTTCTCCCTGCCAATGCTTGGGCAATTTGCGCTGATTTCCTGCTTGTTCACAGATCCGTCACAAAGTTGACATGAGATTGCGACACTCAGCCGTAAGACTGATTGCGGTTGCGATGTTTGCAGCCTATGATCAACGTAGGCGCACGTCCACGCGCTCATATCTGACGGCGCAATGAGGCGCAGTCAAATCAGAAAGGATCGGGCCATGAGTGCCATTCCTGGCGACGACTATCCTGTCCAGTTTTCGGTCGAGTACCCGGATCGTGAGCTCAATCGGCTGACATCCGCATTCAGAATCATCGTCGCCATCCCGATCCTCATCCTGATCGGTTTTCTCAGCAACGCAAGCTGGAACATGGGCGATTCCGGCGTAGACGCCGACGGGCTGGTGATTGCTGGTGGGGCAGTCCTCTTCGTCCCAACATTGCTGATGATCGTCTTCCGGCAAAAGTACCCGCGCTGGTGGTACGACTTCAACCTCCAGATTCAGCGTTTCGGCAACCGCGTCGCGGCATATCTGGCACTGATGCGCGACGAATACCCCTCGACCGACGAGGAACAGGCCGTCCACCTGACGATGCCCTACCCCGACGCCAGCCGCGATCTCAACCGCTGGCTCCCACTCGTCAAATGGTTCCTGGCGATCCCGCACTACATCGTTCTCTTCTTCCTCGCCCTCGCCACCGTTATCGCCGTCATCATCGCCTGGTTCGCAATTCTCTTCACCGGACGCTACCCTCGCGGCATATTCGATTTCGTTGAAGGCTTCCTGCGCTGGGAAAACCGTGTCACCGCCTACGCCTTCACGCTCGTGACGGACGAATACCCTCCGTTCCGGCTGAGCGCCTGATCTGACACACAGCGACAATCCAGACAGCCGAACGCGGGACCGCC
>JBGSWU010000396.1:0-16401 GCA_041751795.1 Thermomicrobiales bacterium | reverse complement strand
TGGCCCGGAGGCGGGATTCCGCATGCGGCGCTCGAAGCAGATCGTCGGATTACGGACGTGTCCGGTTGCTCATCCGGCCATCTCACGTCTGCTTGAAGAACTAAATCGATTGATCCGCTTGCGCGAGATTCCAGACTATCGCGGAAAGGCGCTGCTGCATGCACAGGTCGCTGGATCACCCAGTGACACACGCCTGCAGTTGCTGTTGGAAGGCGTCGACGGCCTGAAATTCATGCCAGATGCAGCGATGAGCGAAGTCGCCGGACGATTGATGGCCTTACGCGGCGTTGAAGGCGTCAGCGTCCAGGACGGTGGCGGCTCGATCGTTGTGCTGGCTGGCCCGGAGCACGCCTGGATGCGGTTGAGAGGGAAAGATCTTGCCCTGCCTGCCGGGTCGTTCTTTCAGTCGAACTGGTCACTGCTTCCTGCGCTGCTCGATCGCGCACTGGAACTCGCCGACGCGCAGCCAGGTGAGGTTGCCGCGGACGTCTATGGCGGGGTTGGGCTGTTTGGCCTGTTTCTGGCCGAAGCCGGTGCACAGGTGACGCTGATTGAGATTGACCCGCGCGCGGTCGACGCCGCCCGGATGACGGCTGCTGCCTGGGGGTTGACGAGTATCGATTATGTCGCCGCTCCGGCCGAGGAGGCCGTTGCGATGCTACCGCGCCTGGACCTTGCAATCGTTGACCCTCCACGGACCGGTCTTGATGAGACAACGATGGCGGCTCTGATCGAGCGTGATATCCCAAGAATCGTTTACGTATCCTGCTCGCCCATCACCTATGCGCGTGACGCGGCGCAACTCGTTCGCGCTGGATACCGGATCCATCGGTATGAACTGTTCGATTTCTACCCGCAGACTGTCCATATTGAGGGTTTAGCCCTGCTCTCAAAGGTCGACTCGACGTAATGCAGACGTGTCGTAGCACTCTGTCACGATGTTGACGCGTTCAACTGAACGGTTCATACATCCCTGAACCAGATGGGAACTGATAATCGAACCGAGAGCAGGCACGGACAACCACATGTCGTCCATGCATGACATCTGCTCGAAGGGAGATTCCAGATGAACGTTGTGACAGCCGGTCCGTTGGTTGTTGTTGTCGATCGGTTACATCGTCGTCTCGTCGAGATTGATCAGCAACTGCTTGAGTTGAAACATGAGCTCAACGACGCCATCTGGAGCCAGGTGGATGAGGGGACTATCACGAAACATCCTGCGGATGAAGCGTCGGATATGCTGGTTGCTGAGACTGACATCAGCCGCATCCGCGAACTACGTGCTGAGGTGCGGGACATCGGTGATGCGCTCAAACGGATCGAAGCGTCCACCTACGGTCACTGCTTTGATTGTGGCAAGGCAATAGACCCAGAACGCTTGGCGGTTCTCCCGTTGGCAGAGCGCTGCCTCACCTGCCAGGTACGCCGTGACGAGCACGGAGCGCACTAGTCGTCCGAACGCGCCAGCGTCGTTCGACGGATAGTGGGCGAGATGTTCGATATGTGCGAGGAGCAACTGGTTGTGAGTGATGCACTGGTTAAGACGAACCTTCCGGCACACATCGCCGGGCTGCTTGACCCTACCGCATATCCGCATCCAGTTGGTGATGTTGAACTGGTTCAGACGCATATTTCATATGTGCTGATGGCTGGTGACGTGGTGTATAAGATCAAGAAGCCCCTTAATCTCGGATTCCTGAACTTCACCACGCTGAAGCGGCGTCACTTCTACTGCAACGAGGAAGTCAGACTCAACCGCAGACTCTGTGACGATACCTACCGTGGTGTCGTCCCAGTAACGCAACATGGTGGGACGTATCGCGTCGGTGGCTCCGGCACGGTGGTCGACTATGCCGTCCAGATGCGACGATTGCCTCACGACCTGATGATGGACCACCTCCTGTCCGAGGACCGAGTTGATGCAGCGATGGTCGAGCGATTGGCCGACAAGATCGCAGACTTCCACCACGAATCGGAGACTGGAGCACGAATCGATCGCTTCGGCTCCTCCCGGACGATTGAACAAAACTGGGTCGAGAACCTCGATCAGGTGCGACCATTTATCGGTGTGACGCTGACCGACTGGCAGGTTGCGTTCGTGGAAGCGACGATCTCAGCGTTCCTGGTCCGTTACCAGTCCGTCCTGGAAGAGCGAGTCCAGTCGGGGAGAATCCGTGATTGTCACGGCGACTTGCGAGCGTCGGCAGTTTGCTTCACTGACGACATCTGCGTCTATGACTGCATTGAGTTCAATCGACGCTTTCGCTATTCTGACGTCGCCTCTGAAGTTGCGTTCCTCGCGATGGACCTGGATCGTCGCGGCCGACCGGACCTTGCCGAGTGTTTCGTACGCCGGTATCAGCGTGTCACAGGCGACGACGAAATGGATCGTGTCCTGGACTTCTACAAGTGCTATCGAGCGTTTGTGCGAGGAAAAGTCAACAGTTTCCAATTGGATGAGCCAGAAATCCCCACAGAAGCGAAGAACACTGCTCGATCGTCCGCCCGCCACTATTTCGACCTTGCCTGCCAGTATGCGTCGAAGTTCCAGATTCCTTCTCTGGTGGTAATGACTGGACTGTCCGGAACGGGGAAGTCGACGGTTGCTCAGGGTATCGCCTCAGCACGAGACATGACGGTAGTTTCATCCGACGCTGTCCGGAAGCAGTTGGCTGGCCTGTCGGAGGGAACGCATCGCCGCGACGAGTATGGGGGTGGCATCTACTCTGCAGATTTTTCGCGCCGGACATACTCCACGATGTTCGAACGGGCGTCCGCATTGCTCACCGAAGGTCAGTCGGTTGTACTGGACGCAACATTCCAACAGCGCAAGCAACGACAGGACGCATTCGATCTCGCGCGACGAGTCGGTGCGCTGGCGTTCGTTGTTGAAACCGTTGCCGATCGCTCCGTCGTGAAGCAGCGTCTTGCCGCGCGCGAGCAGGACGAGACGGCGATATCTGATGCGACCTGGGAGACATATCTGATTCAGGCCGAGCGATTTGAGCCAGTCACCGATGTTGACGACTGGCAGCATGTTCGCGTCGATGCTGGGAGGCCTGGCTTCGAGGTCGTCGCCAGCGCCGTCGATGATCTTGCCCGACGACTACTTCCAGATGCACTTAGTTCGAATGAGACCCAACAACCGTGAGTGCACTCGATTCCTCGATGGTCGAAATGCATCTGCTGGATGTCATCAGGCGGACGACGCCGGAACCATGGGCAGAGGGAGAGAAGATTCCCTGGCACGAGCCCGGGTTCAGCAGGCGGATGCTCGACGAGCATATGTCACAGGCGCATGACCACGCCAGTCGACGATTCTCGATCATCGACGCCCACGTCGAGTGGATCGAGCGGGTGGTCGTGGACCGCAGCGGATCTCGCATTCTGGAGTTCGGGTGTGGACCGGGTTTCTACCTCGCGCGGTTGGCTGAACTCGGCCATTCGTGCGTCGGGGTTGACCTCAGTCCTGCGTCGATAGACTACGCCAGAAAACATGCGATAGCTCGCACACTCGATTGCACCTATCACCTTGCAGATATCCGTGATGCGAATCTCGACAGTGATTTCGACCTCGTGATGCTCACCTTCGGTGAGTTCAACGTGTTTCGTGCCGCCGACGCACAGTTGATCCTCACGAAGGCGCGACGGTCCCTTCGCACCGGTGGCAGGCTACTGCTGGAGGTTCACACTAGCGATGCTGTACGGCAGATCGGGACATCCCCATCGACATGGCGCACGGCTGAGCGCGGCTTGTTTTCCGATCGCCCTCACATGCTGCTTCACGAATGCGACTGGGATGCCAATCAGTGGGTCGCGACCGAGCGATATTACGTCGTCGATGCCGAAACAGCGGCAGTGAACCGGTATGCCCAGAGCATGCAAGCGTACTCGGATGAGCAGTATCGCGCGATGCTCAACGAGGCTGGCTTTGCGCTTCGGAGCATCTCGCCATCGCTGTCTGGAGACGATGCCGTGAGTGATTTCTATGTACTCGTGGCTGACGCCATGTAGCCATCGTCGTTCATCTATCAACCCCTTGGCCAGTATCTGCGATCGAGGACGGTTACAGTCGGTTCAGCCCGCGGGCAAACGCTGTCAACTCGTCGCGGAAGTCAGGGTGAGCAATCTCGATCAGCGCCGTAGCGCGTTCACGCAGGTTCTTGCCGAACAGGTCAGCAATCCCGTACTCGGTCACGACATAGCGCAGATTACCCTGGACCAACGTAAGCATCGCCCCCGGACGCAGGTGGCCGACGATCCGCGACGCAGTTCCGCGCGCGGCGGTTGACGGCATGGCGAGGATCGGTTTGCCACCCTCGGCCAGCGCCGCGCCGCGCATAAAGTCCGCCTGCCCACCGATGCCGCTGTAAATGCGGTCGCCAATCGACGACGCGCAGACCTGCCCGGTCAAATCGATTTCCAGAGCTGAGTTGATGGCGACCATTCGATAGTTGCGTCGGATGACAGCAGTGTCGTTGACGTAATCGACCGGATGCATCTCGATCTGAGGATTGTCGTTGACGAAATCATAAAGTCGCGTTGTTCCCATGACAAACGAACTCACCAGCTTGCCGGGATGGAGCGGGTTATGTTCGCCGGTGATCACGCCACGCTCGACGAGATCGACAACACCATCAGAGAACATCTCGCTGTGGACGCCCAGCCCGCGATGATTCCGGAGCGCTTCGAGAACAGCGTCGGGGATGCTGCCGATCCCGATTTGCAGCGTCGACCTGTCCTCAACAAGGGAAGCGACGTGGTCGCCAATCCTCCGCTCGATGTCCGATGCTGGTTTGTCAGGAATCTCATCCAGAGGCTGATCGACCTCGACCGCCACATCGATGCGATCGATGTGGACGAAACTGTTTCCAAGCGTCCTCGGCACTGCACGGTTGATCTGGGCGATCACGGTTCGAGCATGCAGAGCCGCGCTGAGTGCGCAGTCAACGGCGGTCCCGAGCGAGCAGTAGCCATGCGCATCGGGCGGTGAAAGGTTGAGCAGCGCGACATCGATTGGCAATTGACCGTCGCGAAACATATCAGGAATATCCGACAGGAACGCCGGAATGTAATCAGCCCGACCTTCATGAACGGCGTCACGCACATTCGATCCAACAAACAACGCTTCGTGCCGGAAACTGTCTTCCATCCTGTTTGCGGCATACGGAGCCGCGCCATCAGTATGGAGATGGGTGATGCGAACGTTGCGGAGTTCAGGTGCGCGTCGGACGAGCGCGTCAATGAGGAGATGTGGCGTGGCGCACGAGCCATGCACGAAGACACGATCTCCTGACTGAATCGTCTTAACGGCTTCGTCAGGTGAACAGTTGCTTGATCGTGAACGTGGCTCGGTAACGGTCATGAATGATCATTCCTTCATCTAACAGATCGAAACACGGCAACTCGCGACAGGTTGGTGGGCCGACCTGTCGCGAGTACTGCGGTCAACGACGGTAGAAACTCAATATTGCTGGGTCGAAAGCAGCCGGGCAATCGTGGCCCGTTCGTTTCCAATAGCGTGTGGAGGTATTGCGAGAACCGGCACCTTCCCGCGTTGGAGTACCTCACTCGTCACACTGCCAAGTGCCAGCCGGCGAATGCCGTGCCGGTCGTGCGTCGCCATGACGATGAGGTCCGCGCCCGTTGTTTCAGCAGCGCGAAGGATCTCGTCGGCGGGCTTGCCGAAACGTACTTCCCAGATGGACCTTATGCCTTTGGAACGAATCTCTCGAGCAAGTCGGTCGAGATAGTACCGCCCCGTTTCCAGGCTTTCACGATCCACGTCACGTTCTCGATCGTACCCAACGTATGACAGTTGAGACTCATTCGATGCGTATGGCGACACCCAGAATGGCTCGCAGACATGGACTAATGCAAGTGTGGCATCGCTGCGCTGCGCGAGATCGGTTGCAACTGACAGCGCTGTTTCACTGTACGTCGTCTTGTCGAGCGGTACGAGCAGCGATTGAAACGTCCCGTCTACTGGTGGGCTCGAACTGCGCACGAGTACGACCGGAACCATCGAACGTCGTAGCACCTTGTCAGCAACGTTTCCGAGGACGAGCCGGTCAATGCCTCTCCTGGAATGCGATGACATGACGATCATCGCGCCAGCACCATCGGTTGCGAGATCGAGAATGTTTTTGACAGGTTTTCCACGGAGGACGTAGCTTGAAACCTCGATGTCATTCGATATTTGTTCTCGAACGTCCCTCAGGTATTGCTCGGCAGCGAGCCGATCAGGGATAATCAGACTTGGCAGCAGGTTAAATGCGACAGGATCCTCCAGAACATGGACAAGCTGTATTCGGCTGTCGAATGTTCTTGCAAACGTTTCTGCGAACGGTATCGCACGTTCTGAGCGCTTTGAACCATCCAGCGGCACAATGATTCTGTTCATGACTAGCTCCCACTTGAAAGTTGCCGTGCTGGCGACCCAACGCACCAGAATCGATTCATTCACTCACGGTAACCAGATCGGCGTGGCCCGCATGTTTCATCCGCTGGCAGACCATTACAATCTCGTGTCAATGTCGCGAAGTGTGCGGTTGGAACGGTTGGCAACTCGCGCTGCCAAACTGGCGCGGCGCAGAACATAGGAGATCGACGTGCAGAAGCAACTGGTTCTGGTCGCCGACGACGATGCGCCGATTCTTCGTCTCGTTCGAACGAAGCTGCAGGCGGACGGTTACCGTGTTGTCACAGCCACGGATGGACAGGAAGCTGTCGATGTTTTTGAGAACGAACAACCGGATATCATCGTCCTGGATATCATGATGCCGCGTATGGACGGGATCGAGGCGCTGCGCCGGATACGTGCTGAGTCCACAGTGCCGATCATTCTGTTGACTGCACGGACATCGGGCCGCGATACGGTCCGAAGTCTGGACCTCGGCGCGGACGACTACATCACCAAGCCGTTTGATCCGGATGAACTGTCTGCACGCATTGCAGCAGTGCTTAGGCGGACATCGTCGGTTTCCCAGCCGTCGTCACAGATCCTTGAGTATGACGACGTTACGATCGAGTTGACGAACCGCCGTGTCATGGTTCGCGGAGAGGAAGTGCTTCTCAGCAAGACCGAGTGGGAAGTGCTCAGCCTGCTGGCGTCAAACGCCGGACGGGTGATGACGCATGGTGAAATGCTCGCTCGTATCTGGGGGCCAGAGTTTCGCGACGAAACGTATTACCTGCGGACGTGGATCAGTCGTATTCGCAAGAAGCTTGGCGACCATCTCGATGAATCGCCGCTGATCCGGACCTACCCTGGAATTGGATACCGGATCGAAACGCCGAACAATGCTGATGATGCAGAGTGACATCATTATCCCGATCTGTCATGCGCTGACGATCGCACTGGACGTTCCGGTCGCGCGGATCAAGGACGTCAGCGTTCGTCTCCAACAACCAGCGCTTGCAGCAGCTGGAGACTGGGCGAGCGGTCCGCATTCGTTCGTCGCTGATGACCAACACTATTTTGCCTGCCGGTATCATGGCGAGCCTGATGCTGTTCTTGTCCTCGGCCCTCGCCGCGTTGACGCCACGGACGGTTCCGACGAAGAGCGTGACCGTGAAGCGTTGCGACTGGCGGCGCGAGGTCTGGGCAGATCGATCGACGCTGACCAGCAGCGGATCGACCTGGCCAGCCAGTTGGAAGTCGCCGGGCGGTCGGTGCTGGCGATCACCAGTGAACTGGCAATCGACATTGTCCTGAATCGCATTGTCGATCTGGCGAGAGAAGTGTCCGGCGCGCGATACGCAGCGCTGGGAGTCCCAGGGCCGTCCGGCGATCTTGCATCGTTTCTCACCTCGGGCATGTCGCCCGAAGAGGAAAGGCGGATCGGTGACCGTCCCCGCGGGCGTGGATTGCTAGGTCTGCTGTTGAAAGAGCCGCGGACATTGCGGTTGAAGGATCTGCACGGGCATCCGTCGTCGGCTGGTTTCCCAGAGCATCATCCGCCGATGAAGAGCTTCCTCGGTGTGCCGATCATGGCACACGGTCAGGTGCTCGGAAATCTCTATCTCACTGAGAAACGTACCGGTGATGAGTTCAACGATGAGGACGCACGGCTGGTTGAGGTGCTGGCCCGGCATGCAGCAGTGGCGATTGAAAATGCCCGGCTCTACCAGCAACTCGAAGCGCATCAGCAGCGTCTCCAACTCGTTCTGGACCAACTCCCCGAGGCAGCAATATTGGCCGAACGTGATCCGGAGCGCGTCACACTGGCCAACAAGCACGCCTCGAACCTGCTTGGCTGGCAGATTAAAACACCAATGCCGCTTGATGAGTTCCTTCATCGGAACCCTCGGACCCATGCAGATGATGGGTTGCTTCCGGTTGAATCCATCCCAGCGGTTCGATCGCTTCGTAACGGTGAGACCGTCAATCGATTGGAATTGCGGATTGAGTTGCCAGACGGGCGGAACATCGCGGTCCTTGTCAACAGTTCGCCGATCCTTGACCTGGATGGCTGCATCGTTGGATCGGTCACGATGTTTCAGGACATCACCGAAATCAAAGACGCAGAGCAACTCAAAGACGACTTTCTCTCACTTGTGTCGCACGAGTTGCGCACGCCGCTGACGACAATTCAGGGTGGCGCGCTGATGCTTCAGCGCAATTGGGAGACACTCGATAGTGTGTCACGGCAGGAACTGCTTGCCGACGTCGCGACTGAAAGCCACCGCCTCGGAAGCTTGATCGAGAACATGGTGCAACTCACGAATATCCGAGCCGGTCGAATGCGGATGGAAACGGAACCTGTCCACGTTCGACGTCTAATTGTGGGTGCTGTTGACGCTATGCAGCGTGTCGCACCAGGACGTGTCATCACGCTCGATATCGAACCAGAACTCCTCGCTGAGGCTGATCCTGAGCGGATCGACCAGGTTGTCAGGAACCTGCTCCACAATGCGATCAAGTACTCGCCAGGAGCGACACCAATCGACGTGACTGCCAAACGTCACGAGAACATGGTGGTTATTGACGTTCGGGATTACGGCCCGGGCATCGACACGTCGGACCTGCCTGATCTGTTCGATCGTTTCAGCCGCGCCAGTAGTGCGATCGACAGTGGTGTGCCTGGCATGGGGCTGGGGTTGTACTTATCGCGTCACGTTGTCGAGGCCCACGGAGGCAGTATCTGGGTCGAACACCCCGAAGATGGTGGGACGCGGATGCTGTTCACGATTCCAGCGATCGTCGATGACGATTGGTTGGAGAACGACGAATATCGTTGAACATGCGATCTCACCGGGAATGGCACGGTTCTGTAACGCTTTGCGCGTAAGTGTCACTTCTCCGTCGCCTGTGCCGGATACGCTTTGGGCGAAGGCGTTTGGATGATGCCGAACGTCATTCCGGCAGGAGGCAAGCATGTTGTCCCGTACTGTACTCATTCCATTAGGTGATCCGCGTCAGGATGAAGCAGGGCTCGCCGAGCAGGCGATCAACTGCATGGAGATGCTGACTGATCCCAGCGGTTCGCGCGTGCTTCTGTTCTCAGCAATCGATCACGAATCGTCGCGGGATGAACGCGAAGCGTATCTCGACCATATCGCGGGAACAATCGGCGGCTCCGTCGAAACGGTCGTCGAAATCGGCGACCCGTCGACGAAAATTCTCGAGATTGCGGCCAGCGTTGATAATCCGATCATCGTTATGGCCAGCCACGGTCGACGGGGTGCTCAGTTACGGATTCTTGGCAGCGTCGCAGCGTCAGTCGCCCACGGGGCGAAGTGCCCCGTGTTGATTCTGCCCGCGTCGTCGTTTACGCAGGCACCTGTCTGCAACCTGATCGAGCGTGTTCTTTTGCCGATCACTGATGCACTGACAGCCGAGGATGCTGTCCGTGCGTTCATCGGCGAAGTTGGTGCTGAACGGGCGATGGGCGTCGATATTCACCTGGTAGCGGTGTCGCCCCCGACGCAAGCGCACACGGTGGGTTCCGAGAGCAGACCACCTGCCGAAACCGATGATGATCCGGCACTCGTGCTGCGTCAAATCGCTGAAACGAAGCAGGCAGAGGGGTATCAGGTGACGTGGGATGTCCGCGCTGGCAATCCCGCGAAGGAAATCGGCCGATTGGCAGGTGAACGAGCTGTCAACATGACCGTCATGCTGGCTCACGACCAGCGTGGGTTCAATCCACTCGCCCTGGACATCCTTGCTGCGCAGGTACGAACAGCGGAACCTGTTCCTGTATTTCTCGTCCAGCCAGTGGCGAATGCACGTTCGTTCGTCCAGAGCATGGCGCAGTATGCAGGGGTGCAGAGCACACAAGAGAGGACGGACAGATGACTCGCACAGTCATGGTTGCGTTGATTCGCCCGGAAGAGGACCCTGATCGCGCAAGCGAACTGGCGCTGCCGGTCGCAGAGTCGCTCGCCGAGCGACTCGATGCAGATGTGCAGTTGGTGACTGTTCTCGACCTTCCGTCGGAGATGACCGCCGATGGCGGGCAACGCTTGTTGCACGCCGCTGATGCATTTCCGGATGACACGCGATTAACCACACTCAGGGACCAGACGCTCGCGATGGTTGCGGACGCTGAAGCGTATCTGCAGCGTATCGCAGGACGATTCGCGGCGGGTCGGGCTCGGACGGTTGTTCGCTTTGGCGATGCGGGCCAGGGGTTACTGGACGTTGCAGAATCACTCGACGCACCAATCATTGTTATGACCAGTCATGCGCGCCGGGGCATCAAACGAGCGGTCGTTGGTAGCGTCGCGTTCACCGTCGTCTCGAAGGCGACGCATCCAGTCGTCATCGTACCGGTCGCGACGGTTCACGAGCCATCGGCCACTGAATACTCGCTCCATCGTATTCTTGTCCCGCTCGATGGTTCGCCCCTTGCCGAGTCCGTACTGGATTCCGATCTCATATCGATGTTGTCAGATCACCTCGAACTGCATCTGGTTCAAGTCATTGAGCCATTGACCGTCCATTCGGGTCTGGTTGCCAACGACTACTACGCCATGGCGCGTGATGAAGCCACCCAGTATCTCCAACGCATAACGGATCAACTTCGACGCCAGGGACGAAAGGTGAACTGGTGCATCCGGAGTGGGGCAGCTGGTGATGAGATTGCACAGGTTGCGACGCAGATCGACGCCGACGCGATCCTGATGGCGACGCATGGCCGGAGCGGCCTTCGCCGGATCGTCATGGGATCAGTGGCAGAACGAGTCTTGCATGCTTCCAGTCGTCCACTCTTCCTCATTCGGAGTGACATTGACAGATTGACCGAATCGTCACCAGTGTCGACTACCGCGGTCCAGAACAGCGCGTAGAAATACAGCCTCAGGCAGCAGTCCAGGCAAGACGGATCTTTAAAGGGGTTTTCAGAATCGTTGCGTCGACGCTTTGTATCGTCATACCACCGGTAGGGGCGGGTCATCGCGACCAACGAACGATCCAGATCCCTTGAACGACCCGCCCGGTTTCCCACCCAACCAACGGCACTCCAGCTCATCGAGTCAAACCATCTGCAATCCGCTCCCGTTTCTCCCCATTTGGTGTCTAGAACCAGTGGATTCTCGGTTCGCTGATGCGCGTGGCGCTCGTTAGTGAGCCGGTGCGTGATCGGTAGCGGGGAACGTCGTCGGAAGGCTGATGGTGAATCGACTTCCAGACCCTGGCTTGCTATCGAGTGAGATCGTTCCACCGTGTGCGTCAACAATCTGACGAGTGATATACAAGCCAAGGCCGACACCGCCGATTGAGTGGCGAACGGAGGCTCCGCGTTCAAACGGCTGGAACAGCGCCGCCGCTTCGACGGGATCAATGCCAATGCCCTCATCTTCGACTTCCAGTATGACGGTGTCGTCGTCACTCCGGACACGGATGCAGATCTCGCCGCCGTTTGGTGAAAATTTGAGCGCGTTCGACACGAGATTGTCGATAACCTGGCGAAGTCGCGTTGAGTCCCAGAAGCCGCTGACGGGGCGACCTGCATCAATGACGATCCGATGGTCCGGTTGCCGAAAGCCAGTGATATCCAGCGTTGTAACAACATCCTGAATGAGATCCACCAGGTCGCATGGCTCTGGATGAAGCTCGAAACGACCTCGTTGAATGCGGGCGGCATCGAGCAGGTCACTCGTGAGCGCTTCGAGTCGTCCGATCTCTCCCTGCAGGCGGGTGATCATTGAAAAAATGCGCGACCTGTCGGGCTCGGATTGATTAAGGTAGCGGGATACCATCTGCGTTGTCGCCTTCACGATCGTCAGTGGCGTCCGTAACTCGTGGGACGCTGTCAGCAGAAAGTCCTCGCGGGCTTGCGCTGCTCGCTGGGCTTCGGCGTACAACCGAGCGTTGTCAACGGCGATGGCCGCGCGTCGGCAGATCTCCTTCGCCAGTTCGATCTCGTCGTCCCGATACACGCGTCCCGATTCCGCATACACGAGCGTCAGTGTGCCAACGACTCTGCCTCGGGTCATCATTGGGAGCACCATCCCTGAACGCATGCCGATCGATCGCATGGCTTCCAGGTGTTCGGGGGATTTTGCGGCCGCGACCAGGAGGTCGTCGGTGATTTCGTTGTAGATCAACGCTTCCCCGGTTTGCACAACCCGCATCATGTCGCTTGACTCGTCGTTGCCCTGCGCGATCTGCTTTTGGAGCGATATGCCCCATTTCGCTTTTTCGGGGTCGGAGTGCGTCAGCGCCAGTGGGGTCGGTGTTCCAGATTCGTCAACCACGTTCACTGAACACCAGTCGGCCAGTCGAGGCACGATCAATTGAGCGACATTCGCCAGCGTTGTTTCGTAGTCCAGCGACGCCCCAAGTACGTCACCCGCTTCGGCGAGTAGCCGCAACGCATCCTGAGCGCGGCGCTGTTCGGTGACGTTACGGGCAATCGTTGATGCACCGATGATCCTACCGTCCTGGTCGCGGATTGGTGAGATGGTCAGCGAGACATCGAGTTTCGTTCCATCCTTGCGGATACGGACGCTCTCGAAGGTGTTCAGATGCTCACCGGCCCGTAGCCGCGCCATGATTGACGATAGTTCGTCCAGACGTTCGGGCGGTACCAGTATCGAAATCGACTGACCGACGGCTTCTTCGGCGGCATAGCCATAGAGCCGCTCGGCGGCTGGGTTCCAATTGGTGATGATCGCGTCGAGCGTCTTCCCGACGATCGCGTCCGATGATGAGGCAACGATCGCCGCAAGCCGGGCATTTGCGCGGACACCCTGCACCCGATCGGTCGCATCCCGAATGATGCAGACGACGTGGCGTACCTGCCCGTCATCGTCGCGAACTGGCGAGGCAGAGAATATCCACCATCGCTCGTCACTGGAATCGCGATTCCGGCGGATGATCGTGCGCCGCGCCGAGGGGGCGCCGGTGAAGATGGCTCGTACTGGGAGATCTGCTATCGTCAGTTGCGCGCCAGCCGGGTCTAACAGGTCAAATCGCTGAAACAGGTCGTCGATCGATGTTCCGTGCAGGTCGAGTGGCGTGCCCGCGTTGAGAAGGTTTGCGGCTGGCTGGTTCGCATATACGATGACACCGGCCTGATCCTGGACGAACACACCATCTTCGACGCTCTGCAGAATCGATGTAAGGTGATCGCGTGATTCAAGCACCGACGGCTTAATCTGGTCAGTGAGTGTCTGCCCTGGTTTGTTGTCGTCGATCACCCGACTATCCTCGATCACCTCACCTGATCTCCTCACCGCATCATGCGGCATCGTTGCCATGAAGTCTACCCATCTCACCTCCACTCCTGCATTGGCACGCCGCACGTGAATTGGACGTGTGGGCATATGTTGTTTCTTCTGGCATCTCGAAACGATCGTTCCCAGGGACGATGAACATGCTGTTTCCTGGATATCCTCTATTTCGGAACGTCAAAACTGACACACCTGGCATCTGCTGGAAGCATCGGGAGTTGGTCGAAGCCGCTTGACGGCTCGCCGTCCGGATGGGAGCATCGCCGCATTGACCACCGCAAGCACCATAATCATTGGAGGCACGATGACAATCACCGCACGGGGAGCGATTGCACGGACGCCAGGGGCTCCAGTTGAGATCGAGGATTTCACGATTGATGCGCCGGGTCCAAACGAGGTTCTGGTCAAAATTCAGGCGTCAGGTGTCTGCCACACCGACCTCGGCGTCAAGAGTGGCACATACGGAACCAGTGGATTCCCGTTTCTGCTCGGCCACGAGGGTGCAGGGATCATCCAGGCGGTTGGGCCGGGCGTGGACGCGAGTCGCGTTGGTGAGTACGTCATCCTGGCGTGGCGCGCGCCGTGTGGCGTGTGCCGCTTCTGCACCGTCGGACTTCCCCGATACTGCGCTTCCAGCCTGAACGCCGAAAAGCGGATGCGTTCGATGAAGGGCGAACTCCTGTCGCCGGTCCTCGGAATCGGCACCTTTTGCACGCACACGCTCGTTCACGAGCGCCAGGCGGTTCCAGTCTCGCCGTCGTTGCCACCTGCGCAGATGTCGCTGATCGGATGCGGCGTAATGACTGGCGTTGGCGCGGCTCTGTATACGGCTGAGGTTCGGCCTGGGTCGAGCGTCGCAGTCTTCGGTTGCGGTGGCGTTGGCGACAGCGTTATCCAGGGCGCGAAACTGGCGGGGGCGACGACAATCATTGCAGTCGATCTCGATGCCCAGAAACTGGAGTGGGCTAAGGCATTCGGCGCGACACACGTCGTCAATGCCAGCGAGGGTGACCCGGTCGCGAAGATCAAGGCGATCACCGGCGGCAACGGTGTGAACTACTCATTCGAGGCCGTTGGTATCTCGCAGACGCTGGAACAGGCGCTCTGGTGCCGTGACCTCGCCGGAACGTGCGTCCTCATTGGGGTTCCCGGCCCCGGTCCTCGACTCGACATCGACATGCAGCAACTCTTCGACCTCGGCGGTAGCCTTAAGCCGTGCTGGTATGGCGACTGCCTGCCGACACGCGACTTCCCGCTGCTGGCGAACTGGTACGAGCAGGGCCAGCTGAAACTCGACGAACTCGTCTCGCGCAAGATCACACTTGATGAAACGGAAGAGGCGTTCGAAGCGATGAAGCGCGGCGAAACGCTGCGGTCGGTCATCATGTTCGACTGACATTCGCAGAGTGCCGGTGCCATCCGGCGCTACAAACGTGCTACTCCGGCCCGTGCTCGATCTGCCCACCAGGCAAGATCGGCGCGGGCCACATCACCGCCACGAGCAATCTCCGTTCCGGTATACCAGCCGAAGCGGATCAGGCCACCCAAAATCGACAGATCGAGCATCGGTTGCCAGCAGTCGGGTTCGAATCGGCTGCCCAGTCGTCGCTGGAGGGCGTCGCGGTAGATCGCCATCGCATCGTCACGGTCGCCAGGCAGCCAGGGCGTCCGAGCGCCGAGATACCAGATCAAGTCAAGCGGGGCAGCATTGACCCCGGCGATCGCCCAGTCAATCAGTGTTGCGCGCGATCTGTTGTCATCTCGCTCGATCGCGATATTTGCGATCCGGGCGTCACCGTGGACCAGCGTCATCGGGTATCGGGCGAGCGCAGCGACGAGTGGTGCCGGTTCGTTTGATAGCGACAGGCAGATATCGAACAGATCGATTGGGAGGGCTGCAGCGAGGTTGTCCCATCCCTGCTGTGCTGCCAGCGGCATCACCCCCGGCGCGTCGGCGTTGCGGCGGGCTGTCGCAGGGGAGATGATGCTGTAGTGGATGTCGGGTGGACACAAGCCAATCGATGGATCAGCCAGTTCCGGCGCGTTCCAGAACGTCGCATGCATCGCGGCGAGTCCATCGAGGATCGCACGATGTTCGTCTCGTTCGATGTTCCCGCGGTTGAGGATCAATTTCGGACCAACATCGCGCATCAGGATTGCCCAGCCGTCGCCATCTTGCGCGCAGGCGATATAAACGTGTCCGAGTTCGGCTGGGAGCCGGTCCAGCAACCCAGCCTGCCAGACACCTGCTTCCCGGCCAAGTCGATCGTCGGTCGCCCGCATGAAATAGTCCCACGCCGCCGAAACGCGCTTGAGAATGAACCGGAGTACCCTACCACCGTCCAGCGATACCTCAACGACGGTCACGCCGCTTCCGGACCAGGCCGATGCGCGCTCTTCCAGCGGCACTTCGCGCGCGGAAACGATCGTCGCGCCAGTCAGCCGGCTGAGGGTTTCTGGCGCGAGGAGCTCCTCGACACTCTGGATCAATGGATGACGCATGTAGCGCCGCCTTGACGTCCTCGGCGAGAAACGATACCCGAAACCCGGTGCGATTCATCGTTGTGCATTCACGGTTCCCATGTTATCGCGCTATCCGAAGATTCAGCATTCGAATCAGCGGACGTTGCGTCGCGATTGCGTGCGAGTACACTGGCTATTGCTTATCGTTCTCGAGCGCGCGGGTCGAGCGCATCGCGCAGTCCATCGCCAAGCAGA
>JBGSWU010000395.1:0-4987 GCA_041751795.1 Thermomicrobiales bacterium | reverse complement strand
CGTCGAACAGTACGCGATCGACGTGGGCGTCGCCGATGATCGTGAGATTAGCGCGATCCCGGGCTGGTTCCAGGTATGCGTCGTTCGTCGAGACACGTTTGAAATCGCGAGAGTTGATCGCATAAGGGGATACGCCGGTTCCAAATGGTGCATTGTGATCCGGGTTCCAGCCATAGTCCAGCGCCAGCGCCGCTTCGCGAAGCGCAGAATCTACTGGCCCCCACATATCGACCGGCGCTCGATAGACAGGTATCGGTCCACCGCGCCCGTGATATGGAGCATCGCCAAAGTCGACGTCGTCTTCGAGCCGGTTGAAGTACGGTAGGAGTTCCTCGCCGGACCAGCCTTCGCAGCCCTGATCTGCCCAGTCATCGAAATCTTCCAACGGTGGACGGATCGCGATTTGACCGTTGATCGATGAACTTCCGCCGACACCCCGACCACGCCAGTACTGTTGAGGTTCGCGTCCATCGGCGTGACGCGCTCGCAAGGCTGGCCACTGATACTGCATCTGGCGTGGGTTACGCAGCAGCGCCGAAGGATTCGGCATCCGCATTTCCGGCGGCGCATCAGCGGAACGGTAGTCTGGCCCCGACTCAAGTAGAAGCACTGTTCTTAACGGGTCTTCGGTGAGTCGTGAGGCGAGCGTCGCGCCTGCCGAACCTGCTCCCACGATGATAAAGTCGTACCGCGCCGTCATCTGATTCCTCCGGCCAATTACCTGCTCGATTCGCGCATCGTAGCACTAACCGGTCGCTCAAGCCCTGAACTGGTCGTACAATCGCGATCGCATGGTTCTGAGTCCCATTCTGGCTGGTTGTGGCTCCTACGGGACGATCGTAGACGAGGGATTGATGAAAGATTATCGAAGCTACTCGTACTGGCTCGAGACCTGTGACGACGACCTGACTCCGCGACCGGCACTCGATGGCTCGATCGATGTGGACATCGCGATCCTCGGCGCAGGTTACACCGGACTCTGGACTGCCTACTATCTGTTGTCCGACGATCCGTCACTTAGAATCGCAATCCTTGAAAAGGAGATCGCCGGCTTCGGCGCGTCGGGTCGGAACGGTGCGTGGTGCACATCAGGATTTCCAACCGGTGTCGGCACATTGGCAGAACGCTACGGTGGAGAGACGGCACTCAGCGTCCAGCATGCGATGTACGACGCTGTCGATGAAGTCGGCCGCGTCGCGGAAGCGCAGGGTATAGACATCGAGTGGGTGAAGGGCGGCTCGCTCCGAGTCGCGCGTGGTCCGCATCAACTCCCGCAAATTCAGAAGTCGTACGAGGCGTATCAGAAACTCGGACTTGGCGACGAGTACGAATACCTCGACAAGCAACAGACAGACGAGCGCATCCAGGTGTCAGATTCGCTTGGTTCGATCTTCACTCCGCACACTGCCACGATCCATCCAGGCAAGCTCGTCCGTGGGCTGGCTCGTCTTGTTGAACAAATGGGAGCGACGATCTACGAGCAAACCGAAGTGATCGATTACTCAACGGGTGCGTATCCCGCACTCCATACTCGCCGTGGACACGCCCGAGCGAAGAACATCGTTCTGGCTGGCGAATCCTATATGTCGCAGTTGAAGAAGACGCGTCGAGCAGTGATGCCAGCATACTCGCTGATCACGCTCACGGAGCCGCTGACCGACGCTGAATGGCAACAAATCGGATGGGAAGCACATGAGTGCGTGTCATCCGTCGCGTTCATGGTCAATTACCTTTCGCGAACGAGCGATGGTCGGATCCTCTTTGGCGGAAGAGGGGCACCGTATCACTTTGGTTCGTCAATCAAAGATGCCTACGACCAACATGGACCGACTCACCGGATGCTTCAAGAAAACGTTCGAACGTGGTTCCCGATGCTTCGCGACGTCAAATTCACCCATACCTGGGGCGGACCGCTCGGCTGGTCACGCGACTGGATGCCGACGATGCAGTACGACCCCGCTGCGAGCATGGCTATTGCGGGCGGGTACACGGGGACGGGCGTCGCGACCGCAAATCTAGCAGGTCATCTTCTTTCCGATCTTATCCAGCGCCGCGAGACCGAGTTCACGCAACTCCCAATGGCGAGCCACAAGCCACGGATGTGGGAGCCTGAGCCGCTGCGTTTCCTCGGCGTCCGCTTCGTCCAGCGTGGGTTCGAGCAACTCGATGCAAAGGCCGAGCGTACCGGCGTTCCACCGGATGGCAAGTCACTCGTCGAACGCATCACCCGTCACTAATGCAGACAACATGCTGAACGCCGTGACCCATTGAGGAGGGGAGGGCTTATGTTCGTAACGCACCTCAAGCGGATTGACGGTGTATACGTCATCGCGGTGCCGAACGAGTTCATCGTACAGCAGGACCTGCGCGAGGGACAGGCAATATCGATCACCGTTGAAGCGATCGAAGAGTACGCCCACGTCGAACCGGACGCAGACGGTATGGCCCAGCCAACGTGGAAGTTGAACGAGAGCGCGTCCCCTACGTACGCGACAGACGAGACCAGCGATCGTTCAAATCGCTAAGTTGGTCATAGACGCCCTTCAGAATGAACCGCTCGCTCGCGAATGAGAGCGATTACGAAGACAGCACGATGCTAAGTCTCTTCGCCCGCTGAGAAATCGATGCCATTCAGACACGCATGGCGTAAGGGTGCGTCGTGCAGTCACACGTCGGCACGCGAGGAGAGTCATAACATCGAATGAGGCTCCGGATCATATTCGTAGTGGTCGTGATCTGTTGCTTGACACCCTTCCGACTGGGAGTACCATTGAACAGCGTGCCTGACTGGCAACGTCCAGGTGGTTATGACATCCAACGCTGGCTCTGCACTCGATAGCCAACGAACGATCCTCCTGTACCTGAACCGCCCGTCGCGGCCCCCCCGCAATCTTCGCCCCCGGGCGATCATCAACCAGCGAGTTCAGATGACACCCCGGGTCGAATCCGGTCACCGGTGTCGATCGAACACATACTGCAAGAAGGGTACTTACAGCATGACAGACGCAGCACACGCTTCGACACTCGGCGAACTCCGCAAAAGCGGATACGAAGTTCTGCCGATTCGCGATGAGATGCGGAAAAACCTTATCGAGCGGCTTCGATCTGGAACGTCGATCATGAGCGGCGTCGTTGGCTACGAGGAAACGGTTATCCCACAGGTCGAAAATGCCATCCTATCCGGCCAGGACATTATCTTCCTGGGCGAACGTGGACAGGCAAAGACACGAATGGCGCGGTCGCTCGTCGAACTGCTCGACGACGTGATCCCGATCGTAAAGGGCAGCGAGATCAATGATAGTCCATTCGACCCAATCTCCCGATATGCCATCGACCTCGTCGAAGCAGAAGGGGACAAGACACCGATCGAGTGGGTGGGCAGCGATCGCCGCTACGCCGAAAAACTGGCGACGCCCGACACAACAATCGCCGACTTGATCGGCGAAGTTGACCCCATCAAAGTCGCAGAGGGACGCTACCTCTCCGATGAACTGACGATTCACTACGGAATGATTCCACGGGTCAACCGTGGCATCTTCACGCTCAACGAACTCCCTGATCTCGCCGAGCGCATTCAGGTCGGCCTGCTCAACATCATGGAAGAGCGCGACGTCCAGATTCGTGGGTATCGCGTCCGGCTTCCACTGGATGTCTTCGTCGTCGCAAGTGCGAACCCGGAAGACTATACGAATCGCGGTCGGATTATTACGCCACTCAAGGACCGCTACGGCTCTCAGATTCGCACGCACTACCCGACGACTGTCGAACTTGAGATCGACATCATGGAGCAGGAGCGGACGACGTTCGAGGCCGAGGGCGTCACCGTCCAGATGCCGCAGTACATGCGGGAAATCATCGCGGAAATCACGCATCTCGCACGCCGAAGTCACGACATCAGCCAGCGGTCTGGCGTTTCTGTCCGAATGTCGATCGCGAACTACGAAAACGTCGTCGCCAATGCGCTGAAGCGGGCGATCCGCACCAATGAGAAACAGGCTGTACCGCGCATATCCGACCTGCGAGCGGTCGTCGCTTCGACGACCGGCAAGATCGAGCTGGAAACGATGGGTGAGGTACGGGAAGATCGGATCGTTGAAAAACTGATTCAGGGCGCGATCGTTTCAACATTCAATCGCTACTTCTCCGTCCGCGACTTCGATGGATTGATCCTCGGCTTCGACAACGGTCTGATCGTAGATGCTGCCGACGACATGCCATCGATGAACTACGTCCATCAAGTCTCACACATGGACGGCGTCCGTGAAGCGATCGGGAAACTCGACATCGGCGGAAGCCCAGCCGGAATCGCGTCCGGCGTCGAATTCGTCCTCGAAGGGCTGCATCTGAACCGTCGCCTGAACAAGGACCGCCCGGCAGAAGCCGGTGGATCACGCTATAAGGCATAGGCACAGGAATTGACCCCGACAGCGCCAGCACCTGGAAGCGAGCGCCGACGTATGAGCATCGACTTTTCCTACACGCCTCGAAACCGTTATTCTCGCTGGGACGGAACCCAGAAGATCGACGGCTTTTCCGCCGACGACATCATGGACGCCATCTCCGACGATATGTTCGGGGACGGTGATCTGCAACGCGCCCTCCAGCGGCTATTCCGCTGGGGGATGGATAAGCCAGACGGCGACAAGATGCCGGGCATCAGGAATCTGATGGACCGGTTGAAAGCGCGCCGCCAGCAGGAACTCAATCGCTACGATCTCGGCTCGGTGCTCGAAGACCTCAAACAACGTCTGGACGAAATCCAGCAATTGGAACGCGACGGCATCCAGCGCCGGATCGACGAGGGCCGCGAAAAACTAACCGAGCAACAGGCCCAATCGCACCAACAGTCAGGCGACGGCCAGGAATCGGACGGCGAAGCGAGTGACGCCGACCACACCCAGGGCCTGCAGGACATGCTCGAAAAAATGGCTGACCGCAAGCTCCAGGCACTCGACCATCTACCAGATGATGCCGCTGGTCAAATCAA
>JBGSWU010000394.1:0-18415 GCA_041751795.1 Thermomicrobiales bacterium | reverse complement strand
ACGCACCCACACCGTGCGTCGAATCCAGCGGCATCGTGACGATGCTGACACGATCCGCAATCTGGATAACTTCACGCCGATCGAACCCAGACGGACCCTCTGTTTCTGACGAACGGACGATAGGAGGGCGCGTGCCGGGGGCTTCAAAGGGAAACACGAGCAATGCCGCTCCGGCGCTGAGCCTGAGGGCTGTGTAGTATTGCACTAGAGTGCGTGAAAATTGAGCGATCATTAAGTGATTGACCTCGGTTATCGAGACAGTATGACCCGTGTCAGTATCGATGCTAACGGTTGCTGTTTCCTTGAAAGCATACTCGACATTCGACGTTGGAGGTGTGAGTCTGAAACGCGATGACGCGCCTATTTTTCTCGCTGACATGTCTTGGACTGAAGCAAGAGACTACCTTTCGGAGCGACCAGTTGGGCTGTTACCAATCGGCGCAATTGAAGCGCACGGCCCCCACCTTCCATTGGATACCGATGTCATAATCGCGACCGCGACGGCCAACCGCGCGGCAACACGACTCCGTTTCCTTAGTGTCCCAGCGCTCGTTCTCCCCCCAGTTTCGTACTCCGTGTCGTTTGTTGGCACGTCATTTCCTGGCACGACACCGGTCGATCCTGATCCATTCGAGCAATACCTGACGAGCGTGCTTATCCAGCATGCACGGCAAGGGTACCGCTCGATTGTGTGCTGCAACGCGCATCTCGAACCCGCACACGTTGAACGGGTTGGTCGCTCCAGCGACACAGCCGGTGAGCGATCGGGCATCCCGATTCTCTTCCCCGATCAGCGAGTCGAGCCATGGGTAGCCTTGCTCAGTGACGAGTTTCGAGCGGGAGCGCGTCATGCCGGAGGCTATGAAACGTCGATTGTCATGGCGGCACAACTGGACGCGGTCCGCGTCGATCTATTGCCGACACTCGATCCGGTTTGGATCGATCTTCCAGCAAAACTGAAGGCTGGGGCGCGCACCTTTTTCGAAGCCGGAGCGACCCTTGGCTATTTTGGCGATCCCGCGACTTCGACCGCCGAAGAAGGCCATCGGATGCTAAACGCCCTGGCTGAGATCGTCATCATGGCCCTTCGGCAGGCGGGAGTCGATGTACCGTAACCCTGGCGAAACCACAGGAGCGTTACTCGATCCCAGGATCCTGATGACGCCGAAGGTGATCCCTCCACCAGGCAAGCGTATCGAGTAACGATTGGTCGATCTTGATCAACGGTTCCCATCCGGTCGCCATTCGCAGTTTGGTCGCGTCCCCCTCGACCACCGGGATGTCGGATAGTCGCATGCGGGCTGGGTCTCCCCGTACTTCGATCTCAATCGTCGAATGTGCAATCAGCCGATCAAGAAGGCTACCGATGCGATGCCCAACGCCTGATGCGATGTTGTAGACATCGCCCGGCTCGCCATAATCGACGAGCATACGATATGCCCGAACGACATCTCGCACATCCAGAAAATCCCTGCGAGCATCCAGATTACCAGTGAGGACAACGGGTTCGATACTACCGTGTTCTGCTTCGGCGATCTGCCGTCCGAACGTCGATAGTACGAACCGGTCACTTTGGCCTGGTCCAAAGTGATTGAACGGCCTGACTCGGATTATGCGCATCCTATACGAGAGGAAATACTGGAGGCCGAGCATGTCCTGCGCGATCTTCGACACGGCGTAGGGGTTAACCGGCTTGAACGGCTGATCTTCTCGCAGCGGAAGGTCGTCGGTGCTGATCTGACCATACACTTCGCTGGATCCGACGATCAGTATCGTCGGATCCAGTCCTGCGTTCCGGCACGCCTCAAGGAGATGTACCTGCGATGTCACGTTGTTCGTAATCGTGTCAGCGGGAGAAGCAAAAGCTTTTGGAACGTAACTCTGTGCGGCAAGATGAAAAATAACGTCCGGCCTGTGGTGATCGATGACGCGGCCGACGAGGTCCGCATCTCGAAGGTCACAAACGAGGAGACGTTCCCTGCCGACCGTCAAGCCGGGACCACGCACCAGCCCGATGAGGTCCCAGTCGGTGTGACGCTCAAGTTCAGCCAGGAGATGCTGGCCGGCGAACCCGAGCGCCCCAGTAATCAGCGCCTTCCGATCCCGCACAACCATGTTCGACGTGACCCGTCAGTGCGTCGCAGAAAGATCGAGTCCGACGGCATCACGCAGTGCCTGAACGGCGTTGAGCGATTCCCACGGCAGATCGAGGTCGGTCCGGCCAAAGTGGCCATACGATGCTGTCTGCTGATAGATCGGCCGCAGTAGATCGAGGTCTTCGATGATCGCTCGCGGTCGAAGATCGAAGTGCTTCCAGATCAGTTCAACGAGTTTGTCATCATCGACAACTCCGGTGCCAAATGTCTCGACATGCAGTGACAGCGGGTGCGCGACACCAATCGCGTACGACACCTGCAGTTCGCATCGCGTCGCAAGGCCGGCTGCAACGATATTCTTCGCGACATGCCGTGCGGCATACGCAGCCGAGCGGTCGACCTTTGTCGGATCTTTCCCCGAGAAGGCGCCACCACCGTGTCGCGCCATTCCACCGTATGTATCGACAATGATTTTTCGGCCTGTTAGTCCCGCATCACCCATTGGGCCGCCGATGACGAATCGGCCACTCGGATTGATCAGAATCTTCGTGTCTTTGTCGAGCATCGACGGTGGGATAACCTCGGAAATGACAGCGTCACGGACTGCCTCTTCGATCGCGGAGTTCGATGTGTCTTCATCATGCTGCGTCGAAATGAGCACTGTCGCGACACGCTTAGGAACGCCGTACTCATACTCGACCGTGACCTGACTCTTGCCATCTGGCCGCAGGAACGGCAGGATCTCTGACCGTCGGGCGTGAGTCAACTGCCGGCACAGATTGTGAGCCAACGCGATCGGCAGCGGCATCATTTCGGGTGTTTCATCACACGCGTAGCCGATCATCATTCCCTGATCGCCCGCGCCGATCTGGTCGCGTGGATCAGTGTGATGGCCGACGCGCATTTCATGGGACTCGTCAACACCACCTGCAATGTCCGATGATTGCTCTTTGATTGACGTGACGACTCCGCACGTATCGGCGTCAAATCCGTATGCACCCCGGCGATAGCCAATGTCTCGAATCACGTTACGAGCAATCGTCGGGATATCGACGTACGTTGATGTCGAGATCTCTCCAAACACCAGAACAAGCCCGGTCGTCGTTGCGGTTTCACAGGCAACGCGAGCGTCGGGATCTTCCGTCAGAATGGCATCGAGAACAGCATCGGAGATCTGGTCACAAAGCTTGTCCGGGTGACCTTCCGTCACCGATTCCGACGTGAAGTGAGTTTGTGCTGAGCGCATGAACGACGTTGGCATCGATCCGTCGTCTCCAATCACATCCAGTTCGACCACACGATTTCGTCCGACCGGTGGCTAGGTCCCCTGTTCCCATGACGTCATGTACTTGTGCTGTTCCGCCGTAAGCTCATCGATCGTGATTCCCATACTGCGCAACTTGAGTAGCGCAATCTGCTGATCGATTTCCTCAGGGACGACGTAAACGCGCTTTTCGAGTTCCGCGCCAGTCGTAACGAGGTACGAACACGCAAGCGCCTGGTTTGCGAACGACATGTCCATCACGCTGGCAGGATGTCCTTCGGCTGCTGCGAGGTTAATCAGCCTGCCTTCACCGAGGACGATTACGTGCTTGTCGCCAGAGACTTTGAACTCTTCCACAAATGGTCGAAGGATTCGGCGACCCTCGCCGCTCATCTCCTTCAACGCCTGCATGTTGATTTCAGAGTTGAAATGTCCAGCATTGGCGATAATCGCACCCGACTTCATCGCTTCAAAATGGTGCTTATCGATCACATTGATGTTGCCGGTGACAGTGACAAACAGATCACCCGACTGAGCAGCGTCTTCCATGGCAGCAACTTCAAAGCCATCCATGGCTGCTTCGAGTGCGCGAACCGGATTGATTTCGGTCACGATGACTCGTGAGCCCATCCCCTTGGCTCGCATCGCGATTCCCTTGCCGCACCACCCATATCCGGCGACGACCATAACCTTGCCTGCGAGGAGAATATTGGTGGCGCGGAGGATACCGTCGAGTGTTGATTGCCCAGTTCCATAGCGGTTGTCGAAGAAATGCTTGGTGTCAGCGTCGTTCACGGCGATGACGGGAAAGCCAAGCACGCCATCCTTTTCCATCGCACGCATTCTGACGACACCAGTGGTCGTTTCCTCTGTCGCGCCGATCATCCCACCGATAATGTCTTTCCGACTCTTGTGAACGGTGCTTACGACGTCTGCTCCATCGTCAACGATGATATGTGGGTTCGAATTCAGGGCGGTGTTGATGTGCTTGTAATACGTTTCCTCGTCTTCGCCTTTGATCGCAAAGACGCTGATTCCCTCGTCAACGAGTGCGGCAGCGACATCATCCTGCGTTGACAGCGGATTGCTCGCGCAGAGAATCGCCTCTGCACCACCAGCTCGGAGCGTCAGGGCAAGGTTCGCCGTTTCGGTTGTGATGTGTGCGCAAGCGATAAGCCGAATTCCGGCCAGCGGCTTTTCGCGCTCGAACCGTTCTCGGATCAGCGCCAACACCGGCATCTGCCGAGCTGCCCAAGCGATTCTCCGATGGCCAGCATCCGCTAACGATCGATCGGCAATGTCGTATTTCAGTTGCTGCACATCTGCCATCGTGTTACTCCCCCTGATGAACGGCCTGATCCAGCCGTCGCCCAAATGCGTTCAGAACGTCTACATAGTCCGGGAACTCGAGGTTGAATCGATTCGCGAATTCGATAAACGAATAGTTGTGGCTTTGCGTGCCTTTGACTTCGACGACAAACGTTGCTGCAAGCGATCCTACTCGTCCGGCTGCGTCCCACGGCAAACCGGCTAGACGCGCTGCAACAAGGCCCGCCCGGTAACCGTCGCCTGCGCCAGTCGGGTCAACGACGGCTTTTGGCGCGACAGCGGGAATCTCGATGCGTTCACCATCGACATAGATGTGCGAACCAAGTTCACCGTAAGTCACAACGACAACAGGACAGGCGGCAAGGAGATCGTCACGGGACAATCCCGTTTTCTCTCCCATCATCGCAAACTCATAGTCGTTACCGATCAGGATCTCCGCGTTCTCGATCCCTTCTCGTAACGACGTTGGAGGAAGCGCGATGATCTGTTGTCCTGGGTCGAACATGTACGGCGTGTTCGAAGCAGCCAACTCGCGAACGTGCCTGCGCATCGCATCGGGTGCTGTCGGAGAAACGATTGCCAATTCAACGCCATTGAGTGCATCGGTGATCGCGTAATCGCCCGCTTTTGCCATCGCACCCGGATAGAAACCGGTGATCTGGTTATCGGCGCGATCGGTCGTAATGAACGCGCTGGCTGTCAATTCGTGCTCGATCACGATCACACCACTCGTATCGACCCCGAGCGCAATCAACTCATCACGGTACGAATCGAAATCGGTTCCGACGGTCGCGACGACACGCACTGGCTGACGAAGCAGTCCGAGGCTGTATGCGATGTTTCCGGCAACGCCGCCGCGCAAGCGATCCAGCGAGTCAACCAGAAAGGAAACGTTCAGGATGTGTATCTTGTCGGGCAGAATGTGGTCTTCAAAATGGCCGGGGAAGACCATAATGTGGTCAAACGCAACCGAGCCAGAAATGACAACTGTCAACGTGCATGTCTCCGGCGTTAATTCGTCGGCGTCACTCGCCGCCATCGTACATCGGGAAACAATCGGACGTCGCTCGTTTCCGCCAAACGGTCAAGTCTAGCACGCAAACCGAAGCGACTCACGGCACTCAACTCGCTCCAACATCCTCCAATGCCGCACGGATGACATCAACTGGAACATCCGTGACCGGTTCCACCTGACCCTGAGCATTTGGAAGGATCCAGTGCAACGAGCCGTCGACGTTCTTCTTGTCATGGCTCAGCCGATCGATGACGGAATCCGCAGAACCGTCAAACTCCACAGGAAGCCCCGCCCGAGCGGTCATCATCTTCACACGTGAAAAAGCGTCTTCCCCAACTCGCTCAAGTCGTCGAGCGATATGGTTGGCAACGAGAAGCCCCAACGCGACGGCTTCGCCGTGGCGATACCGGTATCCGTCGGCCTCGATCGCGTGCCCCGCCGTGTGCCCGTAGTTGAGGATCATCCGCAAACCGCTTTCGCGCTCGTCGGCTCGAACGACCGAGTGCTTGATCGCGACATTACGATGAAGAACCCGAGTTATCGCGTCATTTGGCAGAGGGTCAAGCGACGAATCCGATAACGTCTCGATCAAGTCGCTGCCACCCAGCGGGGTCGATGACTGGATCAATGAATGCTTGATGATTTCTGCCATCCCCGACCGGTACTCGTCCTGTGGCAATGTGGTGAGGAACATTGGGTCGACGACGACGATTCCTGGTTGATAAAAGGAGCCGACGAGGTTCTTTCCCGCTGGCAGATTGACTCCGGTTTTTCCACCGACGCTCGAATCAACCATCGCGAGCAGGGATGTCGGCACCTGCATGAGCGATAGCCCGCGCAAGCAGATACTCGCGACAAATCCCGCCAGATCCCCGACGACGCCACCTCCACAGGCCACGACGAGATCGCGCCGGGTGACGCCGCCAGTCGTCAGTGTCTCGCACAGTTCGTGGACGACGCGGAGATCCTTGCTGCTTTCTCCTGCCCTGACAGTCAGAATGCGCGGATCAATTCCAGATTCGAGGAGATTTGCTTCGATCCACGCTCCCCAATGCGCCGCGACGTGATCGTCAGTGACGATCCACGCTTTCCGGGCGCGGGGCCACCGCCGAGCAGCAAGTGCACCAACTTGGTCGGCAATCCCCGACCCAACAAAGATGTCTGACCGCTCACCGGACGTAGCCAGCGAAAGTCGCGGGAATAGTCCGTCTGCACCGGCGACACGAATTGCTGCCAGCGCGCGATCACCGACATCCTCGATCCTGAGATCGTCCGTGTCGATGGTCACATCGCCTTGCGCGTAAATGGGCCTGCGCGCCGCTAGCATCGCATTCATCCGAGCAATCGCGTCGCCCGCGAGGAGAGGGCGTTCCGCCTGATCGCCCGCGTTCGCCGTCTGCCTGCGGACGCGCTCTACCAGCGTTTCGGGTTGCGCCGTCAGCGACACGATTACGCTGTCCGGTCGCCACGCCTCCCAGTTTGCCGGGGCAAGAACGGCTCCCCCACCGGTTGCAATCACAACGCGATCCTGCTCGCAGGCGTTGGCAATCTCCTGCATCTCGATCGCTCGGAACGCAGGCTCACCAAAACGAGTAAAGAATTCTGCAATCGACATTCCGATGCGTTCGACAATCGCGTCATCGGTATCGATCGTCACGTAACCGAGAGACTCACCGAGACGCTGGGCCAGTCCAGACTTCCCGGAACCGCTTGGGCCGATCAGAACGACGCGTTTGGGAAGTCCATTCACAATACTTTCGCTCCACTAACGACATCTAATGGGAATCGATCGCTGAGCGAAAGTATAGCGTTAGCGTCCGAAACTCAGCGTCTCCAGGGACTGCATTCGATCACGTTCGTCGTTGGTTCGCCGAACCGAATCAGCGTCTCATCAACGTCGTCGATGTCCGTGGCTTATACTTATTGTTGTGCGTGTCGATCTGACGCCGATCGAGTCCGCTTCTGCTCGTGCGCTTGTGCGACTAGTAGTGACCCGGTATTTCCGGCGACGACTCTTCGGAGAGGCTGGTTCATTTTATGCCGAGGATTCTGGTCGCGGATGACGATGCGGGGATCAGAACGCTTCTGCGTGAACTATTCGAGGACGAAGGATTTGACGTAGCCGAGGCGGTCAATGGCAGCGCCGTCATTGCCGCTCTTCAAAAATCCGACGAACTTCCGGAACTCACGATTATGGACGTCAAGATGCCAGAAATGACTGGCCTTGATGTGTTGCGCAAACTCACAGATAAAGCTGATGGTCCACTGCCGATGATCGTGATGACTGCGTTTGGGAGCGCGTCAATCGCTATCGAGGCCATGCAACTTGGCGCCTACGACTATGTGACCAAGCCATTCGATCTCGAAGATGTGCTCCTTCGCGTCCAACGCTATTTCGAACATCAGGACCTCGCGAAAGAAGTTCAGAAGCTCCGTCGTCTGGCGGAGCGTGATCCGAATGAGTACATCATCGGCAATAGCCCAGCGATGCAGGATGTCTTCAAGACCATTGGTCGCGTTGCGAGGACCGAGGCGACCGTTCTAATCACTGGCGAGACCGGAACCGGCAAAGAACTCGTCGCTACAACACTTCACAAGAACTCCGGGTACTCCCATGGTCCGCTAGTTAAGGTCAATTGCGCAGCGCTTCCTGAAACGTTACTCGAAAGCGAGTTGTTCGGGCATGAGAAGGGCTCGTTCACCGGCGCCATCGCTCAGAAGAAGGGCCACTTCGAACGAGCGAATCGCGGTACGATCTTTCTGGACGAGATCGGCGAAATGACGCTAGCGACCCAGAAAAAACTACTGCGCGTTCTGCAGGAGCGGGAGTTCGAGCGCGTTGGCGGGACGGTTCCAGTCAAGGTCGACACCCGTGTTATTGCCGCCACGAACAAGAACCTTGCTCAGGAAGTGCGTGAGGGGCAGTTCCGCGAGGATCTATACTATCGACTGAATGTAATCGTCGTTCATCTTCCCGCGCTGCGTGAGCGTCGAGACGATATCCTGATCCTTATCGAACACTTCCTGGACAAACACCGCATCTCGTCATCATCGGGTCCATCGCGCATCTCGTCCGGCGCGATGCGCGTCCTGCACGATCACGATTGGCCCGGAAACGTTCGCGAACTCGAGAATACAGTCGAGCGCGCGATCATCCTCGCAGGTGGCGGGGTCATCACTGAGGAACACGTTTCGTTCTCATCCACTGATCAGGGACACTTCGTCGATATTTCAGCGAAGGTTCGAAACGGCACGCCGATGCACGAGGTACTTCAGGAAGTCGAACGACAAATGATCCGCGAGGCGTTTCGCCAGGCCGCCGGAGACCGCGTCGTTGCCGCCTCACTCCTCGGCTACACGAGAAATGAGTTGACTGAGAAGCTCGACGATTATGGCATCTCCGGAGAAGCGTCCGATCTATAGTCGACGTCGATGATCGTCTGATTCGAGCGACCGTTGCGCTTCAGCACGCCAGGCACTGGGATCGCTCCCAACAGATCGGGTCGGTCCCTGAGTTCGCGTAGCGCTCGGTTGTAGAAGTCTCGCATTCGCCCCCGACTGACGCGCTTTCCTTCGACATAGTAGACATTCGCGGCCATCCCGGCTGCAAACGTTCCTGCAAATGCAATTGCAACTTTCGGCACAGATCCTGCAGCGAACGGGATCATCGCGGCAAGGTCCCGGGCAACCGTTCGCCAGAACATCCCCGCCCCGACAACCGGGAGCATCTCCTGATAAATCCGAAATCGGTTGTCCAGATCGCGATCGTGGATGGCAGCCAGTTTGTAGATCATCATCAACTGATTCTTCGTCAGGACGATGGTGTCGGCGCCCGCCGCGAGCACTCCACCGACTACCGGAATCAGAGCTGGCAGATTCGACGCGAGCGCAAACTGGCCATTCACCCGCGCGGTCGTACTGATTACGTGCATCGCCGCCGGTTGCCTTAGCAATGGAAACGAACGACCCAAGGCGAGTTCCAGATCGTCACCAACCCGTACGAGAGCCTGGCGAATACGCTCTACGGAATGGTCCGGTGAAAACTCGACAACGCGTGCGTCACCGCCGCCACCTCGCCGAGACTGGGCGTTGCGGTTGAGAAGAATGACGTCTGCGGCATCGGGCCAGCCTTCAGATGCGTCCTGTGCGGCGATAACACGTGATGCTTCTGGTCCAAACACATCCAGTGCCGTTTGACGTGCGTCGTCAACCGTCCGCGCAACGACAGCGATCCGCGGTTGCCGCAACGCACTGTCTTTCAAATCATCAAACGACATCTCCCGGACGATTGAAAATAGCTCACGAGCGGTCGAAACGGGATTTATCGCTCTCGATACTCTGGCTGTACGGCTCACTCTCCGGTGTCTCCCCTGGCATTCGCATGCATCATCGCGCGATCAGCAACCCGATTGACTACGCACGCACCACGCCACATCGATGGTCTATGCGGAGCAGGTAATCGACGCCAGGACTGCTTCTGCTTCATCCGAGACCCACTGCCGCAGCGAATCAGGCCCCACAACATCGACGTCTCGACCATACCGAAACACCCAGCGCTGAAACTCCGGTGTCACCTGAATCCGTAACCGGAACTCTACCGAGCCGTCGGGAAATTCGTTTACCTGCTGACTTTCGTGCCAGCGTTCTTCCGCGACCCATCTCGATGCAGGTGGCTTGAAGTGGAGGACAACATTCTCAACCGGCAGCCCGAGCCCACGCATCAACCCCCACCCGGTGCCGAGAAATGCCTCGAGGTCAAAATCAGGTTGACGCGCGAAATTAACTCCGGTTTGCCTGATCGATCGAATTCGATCGACTTTGAAGATGCGTACATCGTCCCGCAAATGGCAGTAGCCAACAATATGCCAGGACCGATCGTAGGGAAAGACTGCATACGGATCGACGGTTCGCGTCGTTTCCAATCCGCCCGCCGATGAAGCAGCGTAGACGAGGTCCAGAGAGTGAGATGCGGAAATCGCCTGCGTGCATTGAGTCAGTACGTTTTCGCGGTGTGGATCGCGGCTCCCATCATCGTCGATTTCCAGTCGCTCGACCATCGAGCGTAGTTCCCCTGGAATGACTGACGAGAGTCTGGCGATCGCTGCCGACAGATCCCGCTGCGGCACACCCGAAAATTGTCGCGCCGCACGAGCAGCCAGAATCAGCGCAAGTGCTTCGGCAACCGAGTACGTAACTGAGGGAAGTTGCGGGACTTTCGAGAAGAAGTACCCTTTCCCGCGATCGTTGCCCAGATCAAACTTCAGCCGATGCTTAATCAGTTCGAGGTCGGACGTGATGGAGCGTTCTGAAACCTCGAACTTCTCAGCAAGCCGCTTTCGGGTCCAGTAGCGGGGGGCCGCGTTGATGTGCCACACGATATCGAGGACCCGAGCAATGCGGGTCGTCTCCTGCAGTCGCGTCAAACAGTCATCCCTTGCTCTCGATCGATGAATGGCACGATGGCGATCAGGTCATGGAATCCAGCGCGACATCGATTCCCAGCAACAGACTCGCCAGCATGACCGACCCCGCACCGTACATCCCCAGTTTCGCGTTCACGTGTGCTGCACCGACGTCAGCGAACGATGGGACAGATGCCAGAGACTTGCGACCGATCTCGGTTGAATCTGGCTCTGCATACTGCCACCAGTGAGGTACCGAATGGACAACCTGACCACCTGCCACCTGCGCCACGACAACCAACGGTTCATCGGTCAGAGCGTCGCGAGCAATGATTCGAGTTGAGTCTGCCTGCGGCGCCAACAACGGCAAGTGTCCGGGCGCAAGCCAGACCGCAGGGCGCAGATCAAACACGAAGCGATTCCACGCCGAACTATCGCAGACGGGAGGCGTGTGTTCGGACGCCAATTGCAGCCGCGCTCGGCGACCATTCTTCCCAGTCGATAGCTGCAATCCACGCGAGATGACTGGGATTGCGGCGGTCTTGTCACTGCTGATGACGATACCGCCACGGTTCAACATGCGTTCAACCCAGCGATGATGATCGAGATCTTTCGTCCCTCTACACCCGACAAAAACGATACCGGGCCAGGAGTCATCATCGGGGATAGCGTCGGCCAGAAGTGGCGCGATCTTCAAGACATCCAGCAATCGGTTCTTCGTTCGAAATCGCTCTGTCGCCGAAACATGTCCAGCTCGTATTTGATGGCGAAATCGCTCCAGGTGTTCAGGAAATCCTGTAGAGATCGAGGACATCGCGGCTTGATAGCCTGCAAGAGTTTCGGAGTCGTTTTTGGGCAGCGCGCCGTCCAGCGCGAGCGCGATAGCTTCCCGCATAAGTGGATGAGACGTCGTGTTGTCATTCTCGGATATTGAATAGTCTAACGAGTTTGAATAGTCCATTGTTCGCTCCTGACACCCAACCGGGACAATACCCGGCGCCTCACCTGATTACAGAATCCGCCACGAATGGGAAGACATCGCTTCCTGTTTACCGTGGGAGCCCTGTGGTTCATCGAGCTTGCCCAAGTGAGATGGGATCAGTTGCGAGGTCCTCGCTGGCGACCGACGGGAATGTTCAGGACGTGCAGGACGGTCCTGATCAGCAGGTACGTCGGCAACAGACTCGCGAGGATACCGAAGGCCAGCCACCCCTCGCCAGAACTCATGTGTTCACTCCTTCTCATTCCCGATTCGCATCGAACATCGACTGGTATGCTTCCGGACAGCCCCGGCGACGATAATGCATCCAGCCGGCTACTCCCGGCCGTATCGACACTTGACGCTATGATAAGCGCGCAGCGCAAATCATGCGACATTCATGATGCCGGGACACTTGATCGACCGGTTGTGACTGTGAAGCTTGTCCCGAGAGGACGACACGTTCGATGAATAGCGCGCTGTGGATCATTCCAATTCTCCCGCTGGTCCTGGGATTCTTTACAACCTGGAGCATAAACGAAGCAATTACTGAGGCCGTCTGGTTCAACGTCACTTACGTCGTGTCGCTCGGAGTCATCTTCGGGCTCGAACTCGCTGGATTTGGGATCCTTTCAACCTCACCTACTGGCCTCGGCGGATTCTTCGCATTGCTGTTCGCGTTTATCGCCCTCGGCGTCCGCCGATACCAGTACAAACAGGAACAAAAACGCAAGGCGGCGGCAAAAGCCGCCGCGGCAGCCGAGGCCGCTCGACAGCGACGCCGCGCAGGTAAGAGCCAGCCGGAAGAGAAATCACTCATCGTCAATGCATTTCGTTTTGCTGCTCAGGTGAAGAAATCCCGAAGCAACCCAAAACGATAGGGCACATCGTTGACGTGAAGTATCGAAGCGAAACAGCCACCGGTACCTCCGGCGGCTGTTTCGTCATTTGGCCGAATGTCACGGTAGTTCATTCAAGTCACATGAAGTGGTCGATCGTGGAGAATCGGCTCGGTCGTAGGCAGCAGTTCTCCTGTTATGACCGACTCGCAGAGTGCAGCCTCGTCGAACCATGAGGGCGGCGCAGCGTGTCCCCAGAATGTCGCTCGGCGTGGATCATCAAGGGTCCAACGAATGGGCGCCCAATCTGGATCCGCGACGAGATAATCGCTGGCGTACAGTTCGATACGATTGCCATCCGGATCTCTGAGATACAAGAAGAACGCATTCGACAACCCATGCCTGCCGGGGCCGCGTTCGATACTCGCCACGCGACCACACGAAGCCAGAATGTCGCACGCCCGCAGCACAGACACTGCATCACTCAGCCAGTATCCAAAGTGGTGCAAGCGAGGACCAATGCCGCTCATCAGCGCGATATCATGCACCGTCTGCTTCCGCTGCAGCCACGTGGCCCAGATGCGTTCTCCATCCTCGGCGACCGTGTACTCACTGCAGCCAAATCCAAGTTGCGTTGCATACCACTCGTAGGCTCGTGACACGTCAGGCAACTGGCAATTGAAGTGGTCGAACCGCATTACCTGCGCGCCACGGTACTGATCGAAGCGCTGGAGCATCCGATCGACAACCGTGACGTCGGCAACGAACTCCAGAGGCAAGCCAAACGGATCCTGTACGCGCAATGCACGACCGTGACCGGGGTCCGATCCTTCCGGAATCCATAGCTGTGGCAGACCCTCGGATTCAAACGCACGATGTAGTCGATCGAGGTCATCATTAGACGAGACGCGAAAGGCAAGATGTCCGGCGCCAGCCGATTCGGATTGCCGTAGCACGAGTGAATGATGATCTCGTTCTTCCAGCCCACGCAGGTAGATCGCATCGTTCGTTTGCTCGGTTGCAACAAATCCGAGGATGTCGACGTAGAACTCACGTGCGCGTTCGAGATCAGTAACGCGATATTCGCCGTGTGCCGCCCGAATCACGTTCGCGCCGGTCGCGGCAACCGGCCTGCCTGTTCGCATCATTCCCGTGATTCCCCTCGTTGTTCGCGGCTCACCAGGGCGTGGGCCATTCTGGCTGCTCATCGTCGCCCTCGCTCCACTCGTCGTGATAAACGCGAATTGCGTCATTCGACCAAGTTTCAGCGCCCGGACTGACGGACGGTGGCTGTTCGACGAGTTCCTGGTACCGTGACCGAAAGAACACCAGTGGGTCGCTCAGCATCTCTCCCGACCGCTCGTGGACAGTTACGACGCGCCCCACGACGATCCAGTGGTCACCGCCCTCGTGGATCGCGTCGGTCAGACAGGTGATCGACGCCAGCGAGCCATCAATCAGCGGTGCGATCGGCCCACGATGCAATGACACGGTTTTTTCGAGATTCTCTTTATTCGCGCCAGCGAATTGTCTGGAAACGTCCTGCTGGTGTTCGGCTAGAATGTTGATCGCGAACCCTCGAACATCGCGAATGAGCGTCGCCATTCGCGCCTTCTTCGTCACGCAGAACAGGACGAGCGGTGGATCGAGCGACACAGATGTGAACGCGTTCGCCGTCATACCGTGAATTTGTTCACCGTGCTGCACGGTAATCACGGTAACGCCGGTTGCAAACTGCCCCATGACCCGTCTGAACGCGTTCAGATCGATCGATTCTGTCATGCCGGTCACGAGCCACCATCACCAGTCGCTGGGGATACGTCGGCTCGGCTGCTCATCCCATCCTGGATGAATGAACGCACCCGGTCCATGTAAGGTTGCCTGTCATAGGTGTTGAACAGCGCCCCTGCCATCCTGACAGGGTCACCGAAAAAGAAACGCTCGTACAGCACCTGTCTCGACCCGAACGACGAAACCGCCGTGTCCCATGCCAACCTGAAGAGGGCAATACGCTCTGCCGAACCCGCCCGGGCAGCGGTAAAGAACCGTTCGATATCAGGGCCAATCAGTCCATTGATGTCAGCCTCTGTTGGCGTCGCCATCAGCCCGCTGGCTGATAACTGCTGAACAATCTCAACGAAACGGGGATACAACTTCGGATAGAGATTGCGAGCGGCATCGAGAGGGCCGCGTGCAGGAGTCATCACACCCCACCGGTCGATCTGGGCATCATGCTCGGCAACCGATCGAAGCGCTCGCATCGTTTCCAGACCGATGATGATTTCGGCGACTTTCTCATGGACGTGCTGGAATGGTTCGATAGCGATCGTGTCGACGATTAGCGAGACCAGGCCCAACATGAACTCCGTCTTGGCGATGTTTTTCGCCATCACCTGGTGCGCCATATGGATAACGGCGTTGGTTGCGCCAAATGCACCGTTCGCCAGCTCTGGATCGCCGTACAGGAACACGCGCTCCCACGGTACGAGAACGTCGTCGAAGATGACAACGGCATCCATCTCTTCGAATCGTGAAGCCAACGGGTGATCGTGACGAGTCCGGTTGAGATCGTACGTTTCCCGGCAAAGAAACTTCAATCCGGGAGCATCGCAGGGAATGACAAAGCCAAATGCGTAGGCGGCGTCGTCCGGCCCGCTTTTCACGACTGTCGAGGGAAAAACTTGAATCTCGTCGGCAAGCGGACCGAGGGTCGCGAGCATTCGTGCTCCGCGAATAATGATCCCACCATCGGTTTCCTTAACGACGCGCGCTGCGAGGAACGGATCCGACTGCTGCGATGGTCCAACAGTCCGATTGGCCTGAGGGTTAATAAGGGTGTGGGTCAGACAGAGGTCCCGTTCCCGAGCTTCGCGATAGTATAGTTCGACGTTGTCGCCGAAGCGAGAGTCCGCGGAAGAGAAGTATTCCTTGGCCGCCGCGAAGGCCATCATCGACGACGACAGATAATCCGGTGTCCGTCCCATCATCCCGTGGGAGAACTCTGCCCAGTGGGACATCGCCCGGCTGCGCTTGAGCAGATCGTCCTTCATTTTCGGTTGCATGTATGGCGTTCCGACAGGATCGCCGGTGTCTGGCGACGTGAAGGTCATGTCAGAGCGAAATTCAGGATCGTGTTGCATATCGTAGAGATGCGCCAGGCTTTCGAGCACGTTCTTGAACGCCTGGTGGCTGGTCACGTCGTGGACGAGTTCTCCTTCGATATACACCTGTCGCGATGATTCCCGTAGTCCACGCAGAAACTCATCACCTGTTCTAGCGCCCATGGGTGTCTCCGATCTGGCCACAACCGGGACGAATGGAGTCAGACAGAACGATGCCTGATTGACTCCAGGTCGGCTGACTACTCGTCCGCTACGATCGTATTGATCAGGCTGCCAAGCCCATCAACCTCAACGCGAATGACGTCGCCAGGATAGATATGGCTGAGGCCCTTTGGTGTTCCAGTCAGGATCACGTCCTGAGGTTCAAGCGTCATGAACTCCGTGATGTACTCGATCAATGTCGGGATATTACGCACCAATAACGATGTGTTTCCCTGCTGACGCAACTCATCATTGACGAAGGTGCGAACGCCGAGCTTGTGCGGATCGTCGATTTCGTCGATGACGAGATACGGACCCATTGGTCCGAACGTGTCAAAGCCTTTTGCCTTGACCGGCGGACGAAACATGTCGTGGACGAAATCCCGTACGGTCACATCGTTGGCCATCGTATAGCCCAGAATGTAATCCATCGCATCAGCGGCTTTGACTTTTCGGGCGCTCCGACCAATGACGACACACAGTTCGGCTTCATAGTGCATGTACTCGATATTCGGCGGGGCGACGACTGGAGATCGATGGCCAATCAATGATGAAAGCGGCTTGAAGAACAGCGCTGGCTCTTCAGGTTCGCCAAGTCCCAGTTCCTCAGCGTGGTCGGCAAAGTTCAGCGCAAGACCGATGACCTTTGACGGGGTGACTGGCGGCAGAAATGTCACGTCGTCCGGCTTGTACGCCTTCCCACGATTTCCGAGGAGGACGGTATCGTTCTCCACCGAGACCCCTTGTTGAACTTGTCCATCGGCGGCAAATCGGACCTGTCGCATGTTTACCGGTTCCCTTCACATTGATCGCAACGCGCAGCGCATCACTCAGTTTTTTGGTTTCACGGTTCTATCGACCAGACCAACTGATCCGCGATTCGGCTAGAATCTGGACCTATCCGGAGTCATGCTTCGGACACCATTGACACGACGAGGAAGAGATGAGCCGAAGCGCACCGCCAATCCTAGCGACGACGATGCTCGACGTGTCCAGCGTCTCGCTGATGACTCCAGCCCATTGTAGACCACCTTTCTTTCGGACGGGCGAGCTAATGGCGATATGAATCAATCGCTTCTTGTTGTTGCACCGTACCTTCCCTGGCCGGCTGACTTCGGGGGCGCGATACGTATCCACGAGTTCATCCGACACCTATCACGCGAACGACACGTCATTCTCCTCGCGCCCGCCGCACGCTCTGAAATGGAAGCGATCCAGCATCTCAAGCACATGTGTGACGTAACAGCCGTTCCGGTACCTTGGACATTTCGCCAGCCTGCCGGTGTCGCAAAGCGAGTGGCCCAGGCCAGATCAATGATTACGCGGCCATCGTTTGTCGAACTGGCCTCATCGGAGCCACGCTTTCAGGCGGTGATGGATCGACTGTTCATGACCCGCAGCATCGAACTCGTGCAGTACGAGTTCCCGCAGATGGCCAGATATCGACCGCTCCGCGATTGCCCAACGATTCTCGACAACCACAACATCGAGCACGAACTTCTGGCAAGCGTCGCCCGTTCGACCGGTTCGCTGTATCGACGCACATTCAACAGCATCGAATGGCGAAAAGTGCGACGGCTCGAACGCGTCGCATGGACGAGCGTCTCACTGAATCTCGCGACATCGCCGCATGATGCCAAACGTATTGAAGCCTTCACCGGCGAATCGGCAACAGTAGTCCCGAACGGCGTCAACGTCCAGGACACCCCGCCTGCTTCCAGACGCGAACGCATTCCTGGTCGCGTCGTCTTCGTTGGCGCGATGCGTCACCAACCCAACGCTGATGGTGCGAAATGGTACGTTGAACGAGTTCACCCATTGGTCCTCGACGCCGTGCCACACGCGACACTGGAAATCGTCGGCGCAGACCCACCACCCAACGTCGTCAGCCTCGCCAGCGAGTCGATCACCGTCACCGGGCGTGTCAACGACACTGCAGTGCATCTCTCGCAGGCTTCGGTAGCGATTGCGCCACTTCTGTCTGGCGGGGGTACGCGACTGAAGATTCTTGATGCCTTCGCAGCCAGTGTCCCCGTCGTTTCGACAACACTCGGCGCGGCAGGGCTGGATGTCGTCAGCGACAAGCATCTACTGGTCGCTAACACACCACACGAGTTTGCGAATTCCATCATACGAGTGTTGCGTGGGGATAACCTGCCCACGACGTA
>JBGSWU010000393.1:0-4787 GCA_041751795.1 Thermomicrobiales bacterium | reverse complement strand
TCGAGTTGGAAGCCGAGGCGCTGGAACAATTTCAGCGACGGTTCGTTGCGGTTATCGATATGTGCTGTGACCTTCTGATAGCGCAGCTCGTGGAAGTAGTAGCGCAGCATCAGGGCAATGGCTTCTGTCGCATAGCCTATGCGCTGGTGCTCCGGTCGAGTCGCGATGCCGATCTCGAACGTTCCCGTTCGCCGGTCGCAGTCGTGCGCGTTCACGGAGCCAACGAGTTCACCATCGAGGGTTTCAACCTGGAAATGAAAGTTGTCGTTTTCCGGGGTGCGGATGGCTTGTTCCTCGCCCCAGCGACGTGATGCTTCCCGTGAGCGTGGGATGTGGACGCGGTCGAGCAGGCGGTACATCTCGCTATCCTGGTCCCATTCGTGATGGATTTCCCAGTCGCCCGGTTCGACGGCACGCAGACGGACACGTGATCCCTGCCAGTAGCTGCGCATTATCTACCTCCTGCCGTCTGGAGCAATCGAATGACGAGGATAGCACCCGTCAGGTTTTCAGCGATCGCGAGCACCGTGTCAGGCCCGTCGAGTCGGCACACGCAAGTGCTCGCGAACGGCAAGCCTTGCGCCTCCAGCCAGTAGAACGATCGCCACCGCCAGGAGCGTGACGCTGCCACCAACGGCGATCGACATGGGCGTCCCATAGCGATTGGCGATCGAGGAGGAAATCAACGCGCCGAATGGAGCCGTTCCGGTGAAAACCGTGGTGTAGACGCTCATGATTCGCCCGCGTAGTTCGTCAGGAGCCGCTGACTGGACGGTGGTGTTGGCCATCGCCATCGTCGTCGTGCTGAAGAAACCAATGATCGCAAGGACAAACATCGCGATCGGCACCGCCAGCGGGATCGCGCCAGCGAGGGCGAGGAACAGATTGAGTACGCCCAGGCCAGTGGCTGTGCCAAAGAGCATCCAGCGCTTGACCGACGACACGAGGAAGGCGAGCGATAGTGCACCGAAAAACGCGCCGACACCCATAGCCGACATCAGGAGGCCAAACGCTCCCGCACCGCCGGAGAGGTCATTTTTGGCAAGCAACGGCACCCAGACGTTGGAGTTCATTCCGAAGGTTGCGACGAATCCAACCAACAGAATCGGTCTGAGGATCTCCGGGGTTCGACGCACATAGACGAGGCCCTCACGAATCTGATCGAGACGGCGCTGGGTCACGCGTGACCGGGCCAGCGGGGCGACCTTCATCATCAACAGACCGCCGATGACGGCGATGTAGGAGACCGAATTGATCGCAAAGCAGACGGCGGGACCGAATGCCGCCAGTAGTACCCCAGCAATGGCGGGTCCGACGATCCGGGCAGCGTTGAAGAGCGACGAGTTGAGAGCGATGGCGTTCGGGAGATCTTCCTTGCCGACCATCTCAACGACGAATGCCTGCCTCGTCGGCATATCGAACGAGTTGTTGACGCCTAGAAGGAAACCGAGCAGGTAGATCTGCCAGAGTTGGATGGTGTCGGTAAAGGTCAGCACCGCGAGCGTTCCGGCGAGGATCGCCGATATCGCCTGGGTTGTCACAAGGAGGGTGCGCTTTGGAACACGGTCGGCGACAGCACCAGCGAACAACCCGAGGACGAGCATCGGCGCGAACTGAAAGACCGACACGAGGCCCAGCAGGAAGGCGGATGACGTCATCGTCAGCACCAGCCACGACTGCGCCAGCGTTTGCATCCACGTCCCGGTCACCGAGATGAGTTGACCGGAGTAGAACAGCCGGTAGTTGCGGTGCTTAAACGCGGCCAGCCCACGCGGTAGTCTCGACCGCTTGCGTTGTCGTGATCGCGGCGGCTCCGTCATTCCCCTCCCAGTGTCAACCACATACCGTCCTGGCGTCGTGACGTTAACCGGCAGGATCGATGCCGCACCGTCGATCCTGCCGGTTGGGATCGGCTCTTAGTCTGCGGCTGGAACCGTCGCCTGTTCCAGTGCTTCGCGATGACGTTCTGCGGTTGGTGCCTTGATATCGCGGATCGCGAGCGCCGAGAGCGCACCGATCAGGCAGGCGACCGCACCGACCATGAACGTTGTCTGGATGCTGTCGGCGAAGGCGGACTGAATCGCGCCAAAGACGGCGGGGATCAGATCGGCCTGTGCCTGCGGAATGGCACCAGCGATCTCCTCAAACTGGCTACCTTTCGCGAGGGTCACGAGGCGATCGCGCACGCCGTCGTCGACGGGAACCGAACTCAACTCTCCGCGCGTGTTTGACGCAACGCGAGACTGCAGGAACGACCCGAGGACGGCGATTCCGAGCACCTGGCCGACGTTCCGCGTCGTGTTGAGGATGCCCGACGCGCTACCGGCGATGCGTGGCGGCACCTCGCGCATCGCAGCCGCCGTCATCGGCGCGAACGTCATCCCCATTCCCAGTCCGGTCACCATTAACGCCGGGGCCAGGGCAACCCAGTCAGTCTGGAGGCTGATGCGCGACACGATGAAGGCGATGCCGACGGTCATCAGCGTCAGGCCACTCGCGAGGATCCAGCGGGCGCCGATCTTGTCGGTCAGCCGACCGGACAATGGTGCGGCGATCATGATCATCAGTGACATCGGCGTCATCGTCAGGCCAGCGCGAATTGGGGTCATCCCAAGGACACCCTGGAGGAAGAGCGTCATCGGGAAGAAGATGCCGAGCATCCCGAAGGCGACGACGAAGGCGATCACGTTGCCAACCCAGAAGTTTCGCAGCCTGAAGAGTTCGATCTTCATGATCGGGTCCGCAACGCGACTTTCCCACCAGGCGAAGGCGATCAGAAGAATTAGACCAGTCAGAAACAATCCAACGATCGCCGGATCGGTCCAGCCCCAGTTATTGCCTTCGATCAGCGCGAAGACGATGCCGAAGATACCGAAACCGGACAGGAACACGCCGACCCAGTCAATTTTCCGACTGGCGAGCGGATCGACCGATTCCGGCACGATCGCCAGCGTCGCGAGGACGGCGATGATGCCGACCGGAATGTTGATGAGAAAGACCCACTCCCAAGCATAGTTTGTCACGATCAACCCACCGATGATCGGCCCAACGACCGCGCCGAGCGCGACGATCCCACCCCAGATGCCCATCGCCGCGCCCCGCTTTTCGGCTGGGAAGACGACCGTAATTAGCGAGAGGGTTTGAGGCATCATGAACGCGCCGCCAAGACCCTGCAGCACGCGAGCCATGATCAATGCATTGATGCCGGAGATTCCAACCAGGTCACCGAGCCAACCGGAAACACCACAGAGTGCCGACGCGATCGTGAACAATGACATGCCAACGACGAACAGCCGCTTGCGACCGAAAATGTCGCCCATTCGGCCAAGGGCCAGCAGGAGGACGGCGTAGGTCAGAATGTAGGAGTCGAGTACCCACTGGATACCGGACAGATCCGCACCAAGACCGATCTGAATCTGACGCTGGGCGACGTTCACGATCGTTGTGTCCAGCAGCAGCATGAAGACCGCTGCGCAGAGGACGATCAGGACAAGCCACGGATTCTGGCTACCGCCCTGGCGCATCATCGCGTTGTCACCCGAGCCGCTGCGCTGCTGTCCCTGTCTCGTACTCCCCGTCATCGTTATGCCTTCCCGGCCGCATCGGCATCGAACGCGGCCACTCTCTGATTCGTGTGTTGAACGTCGTTCGAAATCGTCAGCGTTTTGCCGGTTTAGACGAATGGACAGCTCCACAGCCAAGTGTCGATACCAACCCGTCGGGAAGCGCTGGCAATTCGTCTGGTTCAAGTCGCAGTGCTTCGACGAGTGCCTGCAGCGATCGAAGGAACGCAGGCCGCTCCTCCGGTTCGAGCAGGTCGAGTGCCGCGAGCAGTTGCCGCATGCGCAATGTGTGGATCTCACGCCCAAACCCGCGCGCAACTGGCGTGAGGTCGATCAGGACCTGGCGGCGGTCGGCTGGATTCACTTCGCGGACGAGCAAGCCTTCATCAACGAGCCGGTCGATCTGCTCGGACGCTGTCGGCATCGTCACGCCGAGTCCCTCAGCAGCCTCACCGACCGTACAGCGCCCACGCCGGTACAGCATTCCCATGAGTTTGACCTGCCCGATAGGTCGCCCAATAGCCAGCGGATGGCTAGTAAAGGTGGCGTACATCCGACGGGCGATCTCCGGCACCAAGTCCATCGACTGCAGCATGATCTCGTCGTCTCGCACAGTATTCCCTTCGGCCAACGAACACTTCGGCTTCCGAATGATATTGTACCGTCTCGCTCCACAACGTCAACCTGATTGAGTGGGCTCATCGACGTTGCGATGCCGTGCTCGCGCAGATGCTTGCGAACGCGCCGGGCGATTTCGCGGTCAGCTTGATGAGATGAGATGAAGATGGGTGGCTGTGGCGACATCGTGATGCGCAATTCTTCCCATCGCTTCTGACAATATCTGAAGAATAGCGGCCGTCCCGTCAATATTTAGGCTGATGGTCACAGACGGTCATTCGGACCATTGACCACTAAATTGAGGAATCGGTAAGCATCCGACGGTGGCCTCGTTGCCGCGGCGTCCTGAGTTGTGGGCTCCAACGTCCTTCGATTACGGTGCGGTTGTCCAACAAATCAGATCAAGCTCTCAACCCTGATATCAATCAAATTGACAGATCGATTCCCCTTGACGAATCGGCACGTTTCCGGTTCCCTTGTGCGGGTGATGTTATGTACCCAGGTTTGCCTAGGTTTCTGGGTAGTTTGCGCGATTTCGAGGGAGTCCGGCAACGGGTGCACCTGTACATGCTCGGCGCGAGCCACGAACGCGCGCCGCTTGCTGTC
>JBGSWU010000392.1:0-3529 GCA_041751795.1 Thermomicrobiales bacterium | reverse complement strand
GCGGTGCGCTGCCAGCCCCTCGTCGGTCATGATCGCTTCGCGCGGCAGGTCCACCCCCACCCCGGCCGCCCAGTCCGCCTCGTTGGAGAGGACATGCCGGGCAATACCGTCCCGATCGCGGCCACCACCGCGCGGCCCCTTCTTGAGCTCCTCTGAGACACGGGCGCGCACTGCGTCGAAGAAGACCCAGCTCGCCTGCATGAGCGCCAGGTCGTGTTCCAGATCGTCCGAGGACATGACCGCCTGGTCGAACGACGAATGGGCGAACGAAATGCCCCAGAAATCTGTTGAGCCGGTGCCCTGGTATTCCTCGACCACACGCGCGTCGGTCTGGGCCGTGAACGCTGCCTCCATCCCGGCCAGCGCCGCAACGGGTGCATAGCGCGGGCGGTAGGATAACAGCCGTTCGAGCGCCAGCTCGCCGGTCTTCGCGCCGCGATTAAGGCCGGGCCAGTCCGGGGCGACTGCCACCACCTTCTTCCCCTTCGGACCGACCTCCAGCACAATTTGGAGTTCATTTGTCATCGTTGCGCATCACTCCCACATCCATCTAAGCAACAGCCCACGCTGCCAGTGTAGCAAGATCGTGATGTAGCGGTCTCACAACTCGTCGGCGTGAGAGGGTCCTACGACGTTGATTAACGAATGAGTTTCGAGACAGGAAAACCTACTCGATTCTATCGAAACATCGAAGGCTCTCGGCAAGTAGCAAAAACGAAGCTATTTTTGATTGCGACTTGCGGTTAATGATGTTTGAATGCCTTTGGCGTTCCAAACATTACCTGCTGACGCTCGCTCTCATTCCCAGCACCTCCAGTAATTGCCGCGTCGTCTTCTCGGCAAACGGGAGCGGCTCGTCGCTGGACGGACGCCGACGCAGGAAAGGCAGCCATCATCGCAACCTCAGCGGGTGACGGCGAAACTAGCTGTGTCTAGTTTCCTTGCGACGCGTTTCAGTTGAGCCTTCTACGATGCGCTCTATCTCGTGATGGCTGATCGGTTTGAATGTCCCTTCGTCCACACCGATCGCAGCTTGCACAACACGCTCGCTGGCCGCTTCCCGCGCGAGATATGGGTCTAGGACGATGCTGGGAGTTAGCAGGGTTCGACTCTCGTTACGCGGTTGACATTGAGAATGCCGGGAGCGATATGCGCTTTCACGTAATGGGTCTTGCGCGCAGCGGGAGCGAGGGTCACGTGGGGGAATGCACTGGCGATGTATACGTTGGAATCCCCAGTCGATGTTTGCCGTTGGAATCATCCGTGGAGAGGATGAAGTCCATGCCAGCCACGTTTACTGCGGAGCAGCGCGCGCTGCTGGATCTGCCCCAGACCTTCGCGCGCTTGGCGACGTTGATGCCTGACGGCTCGCCACAGAACACTACCATCTGGTATCGCCGCCAGGGGGATACGCTGATCATGGCTACCCCCGTCACGGCGCAGAAGATGCGCAATGTCCGGCGCGATCCCCGCGTGGCGATCGTCGTCGGGCATCCCGAGAATCCATATCACTACGTGCAGATCCGTGGCTACGCCGAGGTCGTTGGCGATAACGCGCAGGCAACCGAGGAGTATCACCGCATCGCGCCGCGCTACATCGGCGACAAGGCGCCAGCCTGGGTCAAGGAGTTCTCGACAGCGCCCGACTTCGAGGAAGCACTGATCGTCGTGCATCCGGAGCGAGTCTCCGTCTTCATCGAGTCAGAGCCGGGCACGTAATCGGCATACAGGTGATCACCTTCGTCTGGAAGAGCATCGTGATTTCCCCCCTTTGTCATAGGGCGTGGTCGAGACAGGCATCGTCCGTGATGGCGCGACACAAGAGAAAGATGGCCGACTATGCCCCTGATCAATCATCCGACAGGTAACTACCAGTTCGTACCTACGGCGACGGCTCCCCGCATTGTGGGCGCTGCTCCCTTTTCCAGCGCCGTCTGTGCTACGACCGGTTATGAGATCGTCCATGTGACATTTCATGTACCGTTGCCATACCATGCCGGCTTCGCTGTCGCTGCACAGCATCTGGAAGCCGTTGGACGCCCGCGCACCGCACTCTGTGCCGTGGAAGTGCGTGTCCCACGACCGCTGACCATGGAGGAATTTGGCGCCTTCAACGTCGGCTATCGGGCGGTCCTGGACGACTGGGGTGTCATCGTAGATGGGCAGATTCCCATCGCCCGTAGCAACGTCGCACTAGGCTTCACCTCGTCGTCCGACAGTCCATTGTCCGACATTCTGCTCTATGCTTTCTCCTACACCGTTCCAGCTTCAGCGCCGCTGCCAACGTTTGTCGTATCCGCCGCGCCGGAGAAGGGAGACGTGCGACCCGGTGAAACAATGCCGGATGCGTTACGGGAGAAGGCCGCCAGCGCCATGCAGACGATGCAGGCTGGTCTGGCCGCAGTGGAGATGGACTGGTCAATCGTCACGGCGCTGGGTGTTTACACCCACCATGACATTCACACCTTCCTGGCCACGGAGATTATCGTCCCGATGGGCTCGTCTGCGATTCACGGCGTGCACTGGTACTACGGCCCACCACCGATTGTCGGCATCGAGATCGAAATCGACATCCGTGCCATTCGGCAGGAATACCGACTGTAGATACGGCTACACCGTCAGCAGCGATTAGAGCAGTATGACCGCTACTGTTCAGAATCGATTGCGGATACGTTTTGTCGTACAACCAGAGTACTTCCAGGATTCATGCACGCGCTCCAGCCCGCATGTGCAGGACTTCCAGCAACTGCCGCGTCGTCTTCTTGGCGAAGGGGAGCGACTCGTCGCTGGGGCTGACGCCGACGCAGGATGGACAGCCGTCGTCGCAGCCGCAGCGGGTGACGTGGTCGAGTGCGGCTTTCAGTAGCAGGTCGTGGGCTTCGTAGAGCTTTTCGGAGAAGCCGATCCCGCCGGGGACCTTATCGTAGATGAAGATCGTGGCCGCGCCGGTGAACGGAGCGCGGACCTGGGCGTAGACGCCGAGGTCGCGGGGATCGCACATCAGGTAGACGGGCGCGATGTTGCCGAGGACGTTCGCCAGGCCGGAGAGTGCGCCGTGGAGGACCGGTTCGGCCATCCGTTCGGAAAGGTAGGTCGGCAGGCTCGTCCAGTAGGCGCTGGTGTGCATCTGGCTTTCTGGCAGGAAGACCTTGCCCCAGCCGAGGTTCTCATGGGTATGCATCCGGATTTTCTTGAACTGGGTCACGATCGCGCCGACCAGCACCTCACCGTGGTGGCGCTCTGCCGAGGGTTCGCCGTCTGAGAACTGCTCGATGACCTCGACACGCACTGACAGGCTGGCGTCGGTGTAATGCTCGACGTTGACCGGGTTGACGTAGGCTTTCTTTTCTTCCCAGTCGAGTTCATCGACGTGGTACTGCTGCCCGTCGTGGATGTAGATCGCGTCGGTGTGAACGAGCATCGGGGCCGAGAACGCGTCCACTTCGCCGATGACGCGCGGGCGACCGCTGTGGCCGCGCTCGATGATGACGACGTTTTCACGTGCGGCGGTCCGAAGACTGACATCTTC
>JBGSWU010000391.1:0-5491 GCA_041751795.1 Thermomicrobiales bacterium | reverse complement strand
AACTCGAACTTCTTGACCTCCAACGCGATGACCTGCATGCTGCTGGATGGCGAATCAGCGACCTCGGCCACGCCACCCGTCTCATCGAGGCGACTCCTGCCGATCTGACACCCGACGACCTTCCCGGAGTACTCAGTCGGTTCGCTGCCGAAAACACTCATTCGATCCTCGCCGCCTCAGCCTGTCACGCCGCCATTCGCAAACGCCGCCCTCTCGCCCCAGCAGCTGCCGTCGAACTGTTGACGGCGCTAACAAGCACACGTACACCAACCACCTGCCCTCACGGACAGCCGATCGTCATCGCTCTCGATCAAACCTTCCTGGAGAAACAGTTCGGCTGGCGGTGAGCCCGCGCCAGGAGCTCATATGCCGCCCGTCATGTCATCCTGAACCGCAGTGATGGATCTCTCTGCGTCAGTGACAGGTACGCATCAATCGGCAGAACCAGCGATTTCTACCCGAACCGCCCGGCCTGTCAGGGCAGAGAGATCCTTCACTGCGGTTCAGGATGACACGGCGGATTAATTGCCTTCGCGTGGCTAGGTGCAACCAACTTCGAACGCCCCGAGACACCAGCGAACGAGCGAAATACAATCGCTCCGAGTCATCGAACGGGTCCGATTCGAGTACTTTCTGGGAGAACCGAACGTGAATCACACCGTACTGGAACATCTCGATCAGAACGGCCGTGCCGCGGCCTTCAACACTGTCTACGAAGACTATGTGATGCCGGTGAATGTGTCGGCGGCACATGTCGATGAGCATGTCCGATCGAACGACATCAACCTTGCCGAGTCGCCTCTCTGGCTCGACGACAACGGCGCGGTCGTGGGAATGGCGATGCTCGGAATACGTGAAGATCGCGGTTGGGTAGGAGGCTTTGGAATTGCCAAGCCATATCGTGGGCGTGGCTTAAGTCATCCACTCATGCAGGAAGTCTTCGATCGCGCTCGGAGCCTCGGACTCCGAAGTATCTCTCTCGAGGTCATCACGACCAACACGGTGGCCATCCGCACGTACGAACGGGCAGCGTTCACACACCTTCGTGATCTGCTCATACTCGTCCGCAAACCGGCAAAACTCACTCTCGATGTGGATACATCCGATGTGACCCAGGTCGATCCGGCACAAGCCCTTGCGAATCGCCCGAGAACGTCTGTCGCTGGGTCGTGGCAGCACGAGCAAACTCGAATCGACGCGAGTGAGAACCTTTCTGCCCTCGCGTTAGGTTCCCACGACGCGCCATTGGCGACGATCGTCTATTCAGCGAGAACCGATAATCAGATACGAGTTAACGATGTTGCCGCGATTGATCAGGATGCAGCCCACACCATTCTGGCGGCACTCATTAATCGCGAACCAGACACGTCAATCTCGGTCATGAACGAGCCTGAAGGCAGCAACACGTTGCCCGCGCTCTACGACCTCGGCTGGATCGAGGTTATGCGGCAACACGAGATGGTGCTGGAGATCTAGGAATGATGCGAGCCACTTCCGGCGGCAGACTTACTCCGAAATCAGCCAGCCCATGCACGATGGGCTGGCCGTGTGGAAGGAATCTACTGATAGCCTCGTTGGCGTCCCGCACCATCCCGGCCTGGGCCGTCGTCGCGTGACATGAACCGTCGGGCCAGCGCGAAGGCGATCGCAAGCGGCCAGAACCGTCTAAGCACCGTTCGAAACAAGAAAGCCCGAAAAAGCCATTTCAACATCGTGGTCCGACCTCGTTTCCATCCTCGATCGTTAACAGGCCGACACGCAGCGACCGCAACGACACAACCAAGAATCATGCCAGTGGCGAATCTCACCAAAATCGACGCTTCGTGGTAGTGTTCCCGCACAATCAACACCACGCCGTATGCAATACGCACGACGGAGGGAGCCTTTACGATGCCAACCCATACATGGTCAACCGACCTGCAGCCCTGGGCAGAAAAAGTCGTCTGGTCAGCGCAGCGCCTCGTCGCTGGGAACGCCGTCCTCTCACACTCGCAACATGGGAACATCAGTGTCCGCCTTCCAGACGGCGAGCGGTTCATTCTCACAGCTGTCGGCGCTCTGGCCGGACTCCGAACCGATCAACTCGCGCTCTTCAACCTGGCCGGGGATCTGCTCGAAGGCAGCATCGATCCAGCATCAAACGAAATCGTCCAGATGCACGCCGCCGTTTATCGCCGTCGCTCTGACGTCGGTTCGGTTATTCATACACATTCACCGTACGTGACGGCATATGCGATCGCCAACAAGCCGATCGAACCGACTTACGAAGCGCTCGTTCGCTTTGACATCACCGAGTCGGTCCAGGTCGCCGCGTATGGCCCGCGCGGCTCCGAGCGGTCCGTCACCAATATCATCGACATCGTCAACGACACCAACAAAGCCTGCCTGCTCGCTAATCACGGTCTGCTCGTCTGGGACGAGTCGATCGAGTCCGCAACCCACCTCGTTTTCATTCTTGAGGAAGCCGCCCAGTTCTCGCTGATGGCCAACGTCATCGGCGGTCCTACAACGTTGCCAGCGGAAGCGATTCAGCAGGCCATATCTCGCGCTCGCGAGTTCCAGGCGACAGGCACCGTCCACGCCCAATCACCAGTACCCGCTGACGACGACGATTAATGCTCCTCAGTTTGATCGTTGGACCAGATGCATCCGTCCAAGATGCATCTGGTTTCGACCTGCAAGATCGCGTCGATGATTGATGTCTGCCTGCTCGGCAACGGTGGGATGATGCCGCTGCCCGACCGTCCACTCTCGGCAACGCTCATTCGCTCAGGCAGCGAGACCATCCTCTTCGACTGCGGGGAAAACACCCAGGTTAACTGGCGAGTGTCGAGCTTCGCGTACCGCAATACCGGAACGATTCTCCTCAGTCACCTCCACGCCGATCACGTCGCTGGCCTGCCAGGTGTGTTGTTTCAAATCGCCCATGCCGGTCGGACCGAGCCGGTCACCATCTACGGCCCAGAACGCACCCACGAGGTTGCCAGCCACCTGACAGCCATCGTTGGTCGCCTGCCCTACGAGTTGCGAGTCGTCGAACTGGACGGCGGCGAGTCCATTCCTGTTCCCGGCGGTTTCACGCTCAGCACGCTATCCCTGCAACACCGGATGCCCTGCCTTGGCTATCGGCTCGATCTTCCTCGCGCCCCACGTTTCGACGCCGAACGCGCCACCGCTCTCGGCATTCCGGTCACTGAGTGGTCACGGCTACAACGCGGAGAGCCAGTGAACGACATCTCGCCCGATGAGGTGCTTGGCCCACCGCGCCGCGGCTTGCGTGTTTCCCTGATCACCGACACCAGCCTGATCGACACGCTTCCAGCTTTCGTCGCAGACAGCGACCTCCTGATTTGCGAATCAATGTACGCAAACGATGAAGAAGCCGAACGCGCCGAAGAACGCGGTCATCTCACCGCTCGTCAGTCGGCGCATCTCGCCGCCAGCGCCAATGTCCGCAACCTCTGGCTGACCCACTTCAGCCCCAGCGTCGGCGACCTATCGACGATCACCAATGTTGCTCACCAGGAGTTCCCAACCGCCATCGCAGGCACCCCCGGCCTCTCAGTGACCTTGATCTTTGATGACGACACGCAGGACGTGGAAGGCGATCACCTCCAGTAGTGTCCATCTACCCATGCACTTGAGCGAGTTACCCACGCTCCCCTGACAGATCAACAAGTTTGACACCAGCCGATCGCGTACGACACTGTGCACGACCTGTTCGGCGCAAACGAAATCGTCGCGAGAGGCGGAGCCTATCGTGATTGATGACCTGTCTTTGCTTGCCGCAGCTATTCGTCCCACAACACGACCTGGTACAAACGCGTTACCGTGACGATTGTGGGATACGAACATTATTTGTTGTCCTGTATCCTCAGCCTAACGGATATCTACTGAGAAGGGCATTGTCTACATGTCACGAGTCATCGTCGCTACCACCGTCGGACTCATCCTGACAACGATCCCTTTTCTGTTACTGATTGCGCTTGTTGTCGTGCTCGCCGCAGACCTGGGGTGGTGGTGGACGATACTGATCGTCATTGCCGCCTATATTCACGCGCTGATGTCGTCACTCCTTGCCGGACCCATACACAAGACATATCTCAACGATCCGACTATTGACCCTACCACCGCGGGTCCGAGCGACCGACGAGCACCGACCACATCGCAGCATGCGTTCATACAGTCTGCCGATCCCCAGCTTGTTCGAAACCGTCGTTGGCTAGCGCTTGTCTTTCCAACGGTAATGGCAAGTATGGCCGTTGCGGGACAACTGCTCTCTGTTCACACCGCAGTCGTGCTGATATTCGGATTCTTTGCCTTCACATTCGCCTGGTTCACAACATCGTTGATGTTCACGTGGCCACTGTATCGCCACACAAATCGAGAGCGTGGGATGAGTCCACGTCTGCTACTGGTGTACGCTGCGGCGTTTTACACGATGTTAGCGATTGCATGGCTCTTGGCGATCGGCGCACTCGTCATGTGGGTGCAGTCTTCACCAGGATCCGCGTCAATCTGGGGAATCGGACTCACCCTTGGCGCTGCGCTTGCCAGTTGGAAGCGACCGTTGGTCTGGAAGACGACATCCGACACGTCGCCCACACCAACGACGTAGTGATTCATGGAATCGATCTGGACATGCACTAGGAGTCGTTCAATGTTGTGAGAATCGTGAATAGCTGGATGGACCGTCCCGAATGAACGGCGAGATCGCATCAGGGTGGATTCTCGACGCTCCGATTCTTATGGTCGGTATTGTTGCACACTGCCAGGCACGGCTTTTGGGGCGTTGGAACACAATCACGCAGCGACTCGCCATCGCCCTTGGGTTGGTGTTCAGCGTTGGCTATTTCATGTCGGGTGCGAATGGAACCTTCATCCCAATCGGCATGACCGTCGCTGGTGTCACGCTCGCCAGTGCCGCGTTTCACTGGGTAAAGACAGAATACATTCGCAGCGTCGTTGAAGCCTGCATCCGTAGGCGTGATTCACATCGAGGAACAAACGATTGTGACGATGACAAACCGTAGCGAGACACAGTTACTCCTCGTGCGGGAATCGCAGACGTTAACAAATTGGTCGGTAGGCCAATTCGACAGGCGAGAAATCGGGATAGTAGGATGGCAGCAATCGCACGTTACAGCCATCCGCTTCGACGAGCAGTGCGCCCGGTCGCTTAATTCGCTCGCCCCATCAGCATCTCGTGTAACAGCGGTCGCGCGCGGATCTCGTCGGCCAGGATTTCGAGGCGGAGAATAGCTTCACCGATCTTGACCGGCTCGCCTTCGATCTCATACACCAGAAACTCGATGGCTGTGAATACCTCATTCGGCATCGGCGAGATGTCGGCAGGCAGCAACCGGACAACGCGGCGGACGCGCGTAATCAGGATCTCAGCGTGTTCTTCCCGCTGTTCCTCCGGCAACTGCCGGTCGAGGAGTTCTGCCAGGCCGTAGATCTCGAGAATGCGCGGCGTGAGCTGCTCGAG
>JBGSWU010000390.1:0-14577 GCA_041751795.1 Thermomicrobiales bacterium | reverse complement strand
GGGCTGGTGTGCCAGTCGTTGATCGTCGTGTCGAACTGGACGCCCGGGTCGGCGCAGGCCCAGGCAGCTTCGGCGACCTGCTTCCAGAGGTCGCGCGCCTTGACGGTGCGGGCGATCTCTCCGGTTGTCCGCCAGGTCAGGTTCCAGTCAGCGTCGTTGCGGACGGCTTCCATGAACTCGTGGGTGACGCGGACGGAGTTGTTCGAGTTCTGGCCGGAGACGGTCGCGTACGCCTCGCCATTGAAATCGGAGGCGTAGCCCGCGTCGATCAGCGCGTGCACCTTCTTCTCTTCTTCGGCCTTCCAGTTGATGAAGGTCTCGATGTCAGGGTGGTCCATGTTGAGGACGACCATCTTGGCCGCGCGGCGGGTTGTGCCGCCCGACTTGATCGCGCCAGCCGCCCGGTCGAAGACTTTCAGGAAGCTCATCAGGCCCGACGACGTGCCGCCGCCTGAGAGCTTTTCCCCTTCGGCACGGATGGCCGAGAAGTTGGAGCCAGTCCCGGAGCCGTACTTGAAGACGCGTGCCTCACGGGTGACGAGGTCGAAGATGCCGCCCTCGCCGACTAGATCGTCGTCGACGCGCTGGATGAAGCAGGCGTGCGGGGTTGGCCGCGAGTAGGAGTCGGGTGAGCGCATCATGCGTGCCGTCTTCGGATCGACGTAGGTGTGCCCCTGGCTTGGGCCGGTGATGCCGTAGGCCCAGTGGAGGCCGGTGTTGAACCACTGCGGCGAGTTTGGCGCGGCCATCTGATGGACGAGCATGTACTTCAACTCGTCCTCGAAGGCGTCGGCGTCGTCGCTGGACGCGAAGTAGCCGTACTCTTCGCCCCACCAGCGCCACGTGCCAGCCAGCCGGTCGATGACCTGCTTGGCCGACTGCTCCGGACCAGTCACTGGCGTGCCGTCTGCATTCATCAGCGGGTTGCCGTCGGCGTCGTGCTGCGGGACGCCAGCCTTGCGGAAATACTTGGAGATCATGATGTCGGCGGCGACCTGCGACCAACTCGCCGGGATCTCGGCGTCGGTCATCTCGAAGACGACTGAACCATCCGTATTGGCGATCCGCGAGGAGCGATTGGCCCACGCGATCGTGTCGTACGGATCCTGCCCGTCCGTCGTGAAGACGCGCGTGACGGGTAGTCCCTCGGCCACGCGCTCGTGCGCGCCGGGACGGATCGTCTCAGCATCGAGCGGCGTCCCTTCTGGCATCGACGGCGCAATCGTTCGCATTCGAGTTGGGTCAGCGACCATGCAAGACTCCCTGATTCCTGTTCACTGGCGCCGGTCACCCCGGCTCGCCACACGTTCCACCCTCGACATCAATACCTGCCACGTCTCGCCTACGCGGCCCACCTCAGCGACATCTCTCGCCTGTCGCAATTGACTCTGTTTCTGACCTTGCCCCGGTTTGGTGAGTCACAGGTCCCATCTCGGACCAACCCGAGTGTACGTACACGCACGTTGGGATCTTGGAAAACCCTCGACGGCTCACCTCGCTCGGTCAGAGGAAACGCGTTGGGCAACGTTGGGTCCGATGCCTCTCCGCGTCTGCGATACCCATATCTGGTGTTGCACCATCAATGCCACCGCAAGATGTAGTATACGATGCTGTCAGGCGTCCGTAAAGACGTGACAGCGTGTCACCCATCAGCAGGGTGTACGTACACTCTACCTGCGTTCCTTCGCCTGCGCAAGTGGGAATTGTCGCCTCCATCGTGACAGGCAGGCGCAGTCTTCGTGAAAGGGTTCACGAAGGACCATGCACCGACGATCGGAGAAGCGCGACCGGCATGTCGCTTAACGGACTCGAACGTTCCTTCTGGAGGGGCCGGGCTCGTTCCAGGTCCTGCCTCCCACCCGACGCGCTCGAGTAGCGAGCATAGCCGGGAACGAGCCCGGCCCCTCCAGAAGGTGCATCACATGTGCTCGAAGAAGCAAACGTTATCGTGGGGAGATCAACATCGACGGTTCTGCGCCGAGCGTGATGCTGCCCCGCGCACCGAGATCACGGTCGAATAGCGCCAGCCGATTCTCACCGCTGAGTGCGACGCTGACCCACTCGCCATCGCCGGTGACGGCCAGATCGACGGCAGTGCCGGTCAGCGTGACATCGTCCGTGATCTGCTTTGTGCCGAGGTCGATGGCGATCAGGCGGGAGTTGGAGCGGTCGAGGACGAACAGTGTCGTGCCGTCTGGAGATGGGGCGATCCGCGCATCTTCTGGCGCGATGCCGTGGAGCGGAACGCTGTCGGTTTCGACGTATTGCTCGGTGTCGATGATCGAGACCGCTTCGCGGCGATCGAGGACGACAAACAATCGTGTTCCGGCCCGGTTATCGACGACCTGGAGCGGCTTGCTGGGCAGCTTGAATGTGTAGGCAGCGTGCTGATCCGGCAGGTAGACGACGTGAACCATCCAGTTGCCGTCGGTCACGAGCGCAAGATTGTGCTTCCAGCTCGGCGTGATCGCAATCGCGTTGGCGCCGTCGTGCTGGCGGCGGAGTTCGCCGGTGTCGAGCACGATCTCGGTCAATCCCTCGCGAGTGGAGACGAGCACTCGTTCGCCGTCGTAGGTCACGGCGACGACGAGCGCGCCAGGCACTTCCCAGCGATCCACCTCTTCGCCGGTATCGGTGTCGATCGCGACGACGTTGCTGGCCTCGGAGGCGTCACCGGAGATGCCATAGAGCCGCGCGCCGTCCGGACTGGTCGCGAGGCTGGTGCCCATCAGCGAGATTTCCCACTCGGCTAGGAGCGTGCGAGATTCCGGGTCGATCGCGGCGACGCTTTCGCCAAGTGCGATGTAGAACCGTGGCGGGCTTTGGGGACGTGGCAGCGGCGTTGCGTCGGTTTGCGTTTCAGTCGTCCTGCCCATCCAGCCGTCCTGCGCCATGAACGGGTAGGGATCGGCGGAGCGCCCAGGGCCACCGATCGCATAGGGCAAATCGCCGATGCCGTCGTCGTTGGCATCGGCTGCCTGGTAGTCGGACCAGTAGTTCCCCTCGCGGTTGTCGGCATCGTAGTAGATGTTGCCGCCGGTATCGTCGCTGACCTGTGGGTCATTGCCGATGATGTTGTTTCGGACGATCGTGTTGCCGGCTGAGTCGGAGAACCAGAGCCCCCAGTTGAGGTTCTCCTGTACCGTGTTGCCCTCGATCCGGTTGTCGTGCGATGTGTACAAATACAGCCCGTATCCGCCCGGAGAGTGGTGCGTCTGGGCGGAGAGGTCGTTGCCGATAAGCCGGTTGAGGTTGGACTTCTGCAAGTGCAGGCCGTAGACGTTATCGCGGACTGCGTTCGACTCAACGAGATGTCCCCCTCCCTCGAACAGGTAGATGCCGTAGTAATTGCCGACCGTCCGCAGGTCGATGAACGATCCACCCTTCGCGCCTTCCGCCAGTAGCCCGATCCCGGTCGACTCTATCGTCCCGCTCCGGACGGTGACGTTGTTTCCGTGGACGACGATACCGGCGATGTCGAAGTTCGGGAGCGGCCACGATCTCCGGCCCGGTCCGGGACCAGAGATCGTATGCCCGCCGAGATCGAGGACGACGTTGTCGCCAGTGATGATCAGCCCGATTGAATCGCATTCCATATCTGCCGTCAGCGTGACGCTCTCGGCGATCTTCTGCCCGCAGGTCAGTCCGGTTGTGGGGTTATCGCCAGACGGTGAGGCGTCGGGGCTGGCGCTTGCGCCCGTTGAGGTCGCCGCTTCCGTGCTGCTGGTTGCTGTCTCATCATGTGCGTCGTCGCCACCGCACGCAGCCAGCAGCAACGTGAGAACGACGACAATCCCCAGCCAGCGCATCGCGTCCTCCAGCCTCCATGACGTGCAGACGGTTCCTGGAGGTTATACCGCTGAACGGACTGATTGGTTCCTGGTGAGGAGAAACCCCAACCCCAACCCCCTCCCCTATGAGGAGAAGGGAGTGCTGTTCAGAGATGTCAGTTTGAACCACTTGGCCAGGCTTGCTCTCTCCGCTAGGAGCCGGGTGCCCGCTGGATGGAGGCCAAGGGGATGGGGTTCACTCCACCTCGATCACCCCGACCGTCACCGCGCCTGTGCGAAGGCCATCCCGTGGGAAGTTGACGGAAAAGGTCCAGCGACCGGTGGCGTAGAAGTTGAATTGGCCTTCGTAGATGCCGTGACCGGCTGCTGTAAGGTCATTCGACGTAACGGCGCGCTGTTCAAGAATGGCCGATCCGTCCATCTCGTCAGGTAGGCCGCCGGTCAGTTCGACACCGGCTGGGAGTGGTGATCCAGTTTCGGCGTCGATGATACTGACGCGCACCACGGTATCTGTTCCTGCTCGTGGCGGAGTTTCTGCCGTCGTCACCTGAAGCTTGTAGCGCTTCCCGTCGGTGCCCATCAGTGTTGGCTGGACGGCCACGGCATTCTGGCGGTTTGCGTAACGGCTTGGCTCCCCATCTCGTTCAGCGATGACCTGGATGGACCATGTTCCGGCGGAAGGTGGGACGGCTGCGCCACGGTAGACGCCGTACTCCGAGCGGGCGAGAACGATCGTTTGCTCGGTTCCGTTGGCGTTGCCTTTCGACATCATCGCGCGAACGTGGCCTGGTTCGTCAAATCGAACACCGTCGGTGTCCTCGGTGATGGGATTTCCCGTTCCCGGATGCAGGTAGCGCAATTCAATCGTGATCGGCTCGCCAGCCGTCGTCGTTGTTGTGCTGACACTGACGGCCATCGTTGCGAACGGATCGGACCTCTGGGGAGCGGACAAATCATCCGGATCGACTCCAGCGATGGCCGGACTGACACCCCAGGTGTCACGGTAGATTTCAGCAATCGAGTAAGTACTGAATGCATCGCCAGCCTCGCGCAATTCGTCGCTGACGACGACTTCCTGGCCGTTTGTTGTGTCAACGATGCGCATGCCCGACGTTCCCTGATTCGCCCAGGCGACAGTCATTGCGTATAGGTAGCGGCCGTTCCCACCAGTAATCAGCGCAATCGGGTGCTGTCCGGGGAGCCAGTGCTCGACAACCTGCCAGGTCGCTGTCTCGATGACGAGGATGCCGTTTGGTGATTCATCGCGCCCGGTGATGCCGATCGCATAGAGTCTGCTGCCGTCCGCCGAGAACTGCATCGAGCCGTTGAAATTGATCTTTGCAATGGCGTTCTGGACAAACAGACCGCTGACGGAATGCCAGGCACGACCCAGAAGCGATCCACGCGACGCCTCCTGGACGATGCTCATGTCGACGTTGGCGGTGCCGACCAGCCGCTGGGCGATGAGATCGACCGTCGCGACCTTGCCACTGATCGAATCGAAGACGTAGAGCAACCGCCCGTCGGATGACACCGCCGTTTGATGCGAGATCTCGAACCCAGTGCTGAAGCCGAGGTCGACACGATTGCTGACCGTGCCGGTGTCGAGGTCGAAGAAGTCAACCCGCATCGGATCGTTGTAGTACCCGCCGTTGACGGCGTAGAGTGTTCGTCCATTCGGTACACGCTCGGCACTCCATGGGGAAAAGCGTCCGTCCGTCGGCGTTGACTCGTCCTGGATCACTCGCCGCGTTTCATGCATGTCGGGCAGATTGAAGCTGAAATAGGCGGTTCGATTCCTGTTGGTGTCGGTAGAACCGCTGTCCCAAACTTCCGTCAGGACATCCAGTCGGTTGCCGTCCGCCGTCGTCGATAGCCAGGGTGCACTGGCGTGGAGAGCGGCTTCGGGTTCGTCTACCTTGATTTCCCAGGAACCGATCGCGGTCCCAGTGGCGCGATCGATCGACCGGATCGGTATCGGGAATGGTGTATCCCAAGCGTGCCATGCGACATAAACGCGGTTGCCGGCGATTGTCGTGCTGTACGCGACGTTCTGGATATTGCCGTCCGGCGTTGCTGGCATCGAAACGACATCAGTTGTCCATTGGGTCGCCAATGTCGTCGAGTTGAACGACCAGAGGCGTAGCGTCCAGGTGTCACCATCCTGCTGCCAACCAGTGAAGATGAGTTGTTGGCCGTCGGGTGAGATCACGGGGCGTCGATCGGCCTGGACGCCGTCGAGGATCGTCAGGGCGCCGTTCGAATCCGGCAGGTACGCGCGCAGGCTGCTTCGCTGGGTCTGCGGGTCCCAACTGTTCATCAGCAGGAGGTCGGGAACAGATTCGATCTGTTGGGCACGCCGGTCAGTACCGTCGTCGGCCAACGAGAAGATCGCGAGTATCCCACTGCCAACGAGGAGAATCGTCAGCACTGCCGCCACCGAACGCAGCCACTGCCTGGCGGGGTGGCGCGGTCGGCTCAGGCCGATGACGTCGGTTTCAATGCGCTCCCAGAGGTCAACGCGTGGCGCATCGAGGCTGGCGTCGGTCAGCGCAACACGGATGTCGTGGTCGTCAAACGTTGTTGTCATCGCGATGCCCTCCGTTCGGGCTGAATGCTCGTTGTCGATGGTTCACTGGTCATCTGCTCGCCGGTGAGGATCTGGCGGAGGTGTTGCCGCCCACGATGAAGCCGGGATTTGACGGTGCCGGGCTGACTATCGATCGCACTGGCGATCTCCTCAATCGAGAGGTCATTGAAGTAGAAGAGGATGACCGTCGTCCGGAATGGCTCGTCGAGTTCTGCAAGGGCCGCTCTGACCCTCGTTCTCTCATCGTCACGGATCAGCCGCGTCAGAATCGCGTCGGCTTCGGCACCGTCCGGCACGTCGTCGGACAGTTCCTGGTCCCTTCTGCGCTTTCTGCCGCGCAGGTGCATCCGCGCCTCGTTAGACAGGATCGTCAGGAACCAGGGGCGGAAGGGGCGTTCGGGATCGAAACGGTTCAGGTGGCGGAATGCGTTGAGGAACGCATTCTGGGCGACATCTTCGGCAGCCTGACGGTCGTTGGTCATCAGGAATGCGGTCCGCAAGGCCGTGTCCTGATACGCGCGGACGATATGCGCGCAGGCATTGCTGTCACCCTTGCGGCAACTCGCCAGCCAGCGCCGTTCCTGGTCTTCCTGATCGCGCATCGCGATGCCCTCCCGTCGTGCCGATTCTGCCTCTTCTATGCCGAAGGGGACAGATCGGTTCCCGCCGAGCAAGGTGTTGGTGACTGATGGAGCGGACATGGCAAGCGGCCGGTCCGTTTATAGGGACCGGCCGCCTGCCCGAGGGAGGAAGGGGAGGGAGGAGATTGAAAATTGCAGTGAACGCTCAGGACGATCGTTGCCGTCGCAGGGTAGCCTGGCTATCTCGTCCGCTTCGTTCTGATGAAAAGAATAGGTGGTTTTCGTCGGGACATACATCCCCCGTGGGTGTGGGTTACCGGCAGTCACACCGAGCCTGGTACGGACCCCTCCCATGACTTTTGGCGCCTGCCGCGTGGGACATATTGACTCGTCGACGGAGGACCGGGAGTGTCACTACTTCTGCAATCTGCGCTGCTCCATCGTCCCTCGACCGTGGGTCACGTCGCGGATGTGGTGTGCGAGCCAACGTATTCGTCGTGGCGTTGCCACCATGCGTACGGCGGCGTCTGCGGCCACCCGTCGGGGGAATCTTCCCAGCTTTCCTGACGTCCAAACGGCGTCAGGTCGAGATAGGTCCAGTTGCTACCGAGATGTTCAACGCCGCGCCGGTCCGTGAAGTAGGTGCGGTAGACATCGTCGCCCTCGCGGAGAAAGACGCTCAGGCCAAAATTCTCGTCGTCATCGACGGTCACGCCGAAGTCCTGGTTGAACTCACTGCGATACGACGAGTACCACGGGTGCGACCAACCCATCCGAGCCTTGTAATGAATCAACTTTTCGAGCGGTGCTCGGGAGACGAGGACTCGTGATGTATCGCGAGCATGGAGATGGGCGGTGTGCCCCATATTGTCAACGAGCATCGAGCACCCGCTGCACCCTTCGTTCCACTCGGGGCCGAACATGAAGTGATAGAGGATGAGTTGCCTGTGACCGTCGAACATGTCGAGCAGGCTGGCTGGTCCATCCGGCCCATCGAAGCGATAGTCCTTGTCGATCCTGACCATCGGGAGTCTGCGCCGTTCGGAGGCCAGAACGTCCTTCGCTTTGGTCAGCGCCTTTTCCCTGACACTCAATGCTTCGTGAGCACGTTGCCACTCGGATGCTGAAACGACACGCGGAAGACTCATGGGTGGCTCCCTTCAATGTGGTGCTTTACTGGCCTGCAGATACTGATTGCAAAATGCAACCAGTAGCAGTGTAGCGACAGAACAGGGATAATGCAATAGGGATGTGATGAGAGGAACAGATGAGCCAGTTACACCGGTCCGGTTGCCCGATCAATCTCACGCTTGAGGTGTTGGGCGACAAGTGGAGCCTGCTGATCCTTCGGGACGTGATCTTTGCCGACAAGCGGCACTTCCGTGAGTGGTTGCAGTCTCCGGAAGGAATCGCCTCAAACATCCTCTCCGATCGGCTCGCGATGCTGGTTGATGAGGGATTGCTCACCAGGGCAAGTGATCCCAGCCACAGGCAGAAGGTGATTTACAGCCTGACGGAGAAGTCGATAGCACTTGTCCCTGTCCTCGTCCAGATCGGCATCTGGGGCCGCACGTTCCTGCCTGCCAACGAGGAGGCGTCCCAGATGTCCAGAACACTGGAGGATGGCGGCCCGGCGCTCTGGGAAGAGATCATGACCGGATTACGTGAACGACATCTTGGCCATCTGCCAACTGCCTGATCTCGACTGCTCGACTGGTCGGGTTCACCATCTGTGTGGGTGATGGGGTTGGTGTTTGGCTGGTGTACTGCGGATACCTCGGTTAGACTCACGCGGTTGCTGCAATGAGGGAGGGAATATCCGTGGTTGACCAGACACGGGCGGATCGTGATGTTCGCCGATCAGACGAGCACTACACGCCCATCGCCAGCGCCTACGTGACGAGTGCGATTCATGCGCAGGGGCGCGATCTACCGCGAATGGTCGAACTCGCTGGGTTGCCGACTGGTGCGCGACTGCTGGATATCGGCACTGGCACTGGCCATACGGCGCTGGCGTTCGCGGCGGGTGGTGCCGAGGTCGTCGGGCTGGACATGACCCGCGCGATGCTCGAGCAGGCGCGAAGTCTGGCAAACACTCGCGGTGCAGCGTTTGATGCGGTCCAGTCGTTTGCTGAACGATTGCCGTTTGCCGATGGCGCATTTGACGCGGTCGCCTGTCGCTATTGCGCCCACCATTTCCAGGACAACCCGCGTTCGATCCGTGAGATGGGGCGTGTCCTCCGGCAGGGCGGGGCGCTCATCTTCGTCGACCACGTTGCGCCCGAGGACGACGATGCCGATGTCTTTGTCAATCGGCTCGACTGGCTGCGCGACCCGTCACACAATCGCGAGCCGCGGCTGAGCGAATATGAGCGCTGGTTTGCCGACGCCGGATTGATGATCGACACTATCGAACCATTCCGCGAAACGATGGTTGCCGACGAGTGGTTCGCTCGTGCACGGACTGCCCCTGAACGTGAAGCCGAAGCCCGCGAGCTGATCGCTACTGCGCCGCAGGTACTGCGCGACACGTTTGCGATCTCCGACGATCCCGTCTCGTTCGAACTGCACATGGTCATCATTGCAGCCTCCCGGATGTAATTCGGGTATAGCGCACAGCATTCCGAGGCTCACGCTACGGTAACGCAAGACGACCCGGTCGCCATTACGCGACCGGGTCGTCTTGCAAACGCTGGTTACTGGACTGCGTTAGCGAGGCGGCAGCGCTTCCAGCAGCCGCTCGATATCTTCCTCGGTGTTATAGAAGTAAGGCGAGACACGCACGCCACGGCCACGGAGGGTGACGGCGACGTTGGCGCGGGTCAGTTCCTCAACGAGTTCGCCGTCACGATCGCGGTCGCCGCTGGTAAAGGCGAGGATCTGCGAACGGCGTTCTGGTGTCAGGTCCGACGCCACCTCGTAGCCCATGTTCTGGACACCATCGACCAGTTTGTCGAGCAGGCCGATCGTGTGCTGCCGGGTCCACTCCGGCCCAGCCTGGGAAACGAGTGACAGCGACGCGTGCAGCGCTGTCAGCCCGAGCGTGTTCAACCCACCCGTCTGGTAGCGGCCTGCGCCGTCACGCCAGTCGAGTTTGTAGCCAGCGTCCTCGAATCCACCCTTGACCGACAGCCTGCCTGCGTAGGTGACGCTGATGCGCTCGATCGCGTCGGCGTTGAAGATGACGCAGCCAACGCCAAACCCGGCCATCAGCCACTTGTAGCCATGAGCGGCGACGGCACTGACGCCGGTCTCCTCAAGATCGATTGGCTGTGCGCCAAGTGCCTGGGTGACATCGACGAACAGTTCGATGCCGCGATCCTTGCAGAGTGTTCCAAGTGCCTTGAGGTCGTTCTGGTAGCCGTCCATATACTCGACATGCGAGAGGGCAACCGCTCGGGTACGATCGTCGATCGCCGCTTCGATCATGCTGATATCGGTTCGCCCTTGGGCGTTCTTTTCGACGTAGCGAGTTTCGACGCCCTTTGATTGCAGGTTGAGGAACGGGTAAACGACTGACGGAAATTCATCGACCGGAATGAGGACGTTGTCGCCATCCTTCCAATCGACGCCGTGCGCCATCACATTCATACCGTCTGCGAGGGATGGTACCCAGGCGACCATGTCGGGACTCGTTCCTGCCAGCCCTGCGACGTACGCTGCGGCTTCCGCCGGGATCTTTTCGCGGTCCGGGTTGAAGAACGTTGGTGCCTGGGCGAACCCCTCTGCCCAGCCCGTCACCGCACGAACGGTCCGCTGCGGAAACGGCCCGTAGGCCGCATGGTTCAGGTACGACCAGTCCTCAGTGACGGGAAACTCTTCACGAAATGTCCGTACGTCCGTCGCCTGCGCCATATGCCCACTCCTCCGCTGTCGTGTCATCTGCCATCTGGTTTGAGCATGATACGACAGGTTCGGAATGGGCGGAACGCGGCGTGAGTTGATTGCACTGACCGCGATACAGGGGCCGTTACTCGTAGCGCCGCGAGTCTTCCGGGCCGGTTATGCTTTCGAGACGATCCTTGGCTACTTTAAGCCTGACGACAGCATCGTCGGCAGTCTCGATGAGGTGCGCGGGGATGTAGTGGTCGTGATGGCGGAAGAAGCCCTCCTCGACACGAATGCCGACTACTCGCCCCCGATCGTCGGTCGCCATCTCGGTGATTCGACCAACGTCTTCATTATCGTTGTCGACGACAAGCGTTCCTTCGGAAAGGATGATCGCGCCGGGGCTACGTTCCTGGACCTCATCATCGACCATCAGATCGGTCGCGTAGACCGATGTCGCCGGCCACATGTACCCATAGCCGCCGTAGTACCCGGCTGGCGGCCAAACGTATTCGGTATCCATGTATTCGGTCAGCTGCTCGACTTCCTCTTTCGAAACATTGACGCGAACTCCATCAGCATCAACGCTCGTGACCGCACTGATCGGCAGGATCTTGTCTGTTGGGAAAAAGAGCCCCTTGCGGACGATCACTGAACTGACGGCGCCGCTATCCGGCTCAACAACGAGGCTATCGACAACGCCCAGTTTTTCGCCATCGCGTCCGAAGATATCCGATCCGAGTTCGATGTTCACAGTCGTTTTCCCCTCATTCGGCTGGTGATACGAACGGACATTCGTTCGTTCCTCAGCGTGTATCAACGCATAACGCATACCCTGACTTCGATTGGGTTTTGCCAGTCTGGAACAGCGACATGTATCATCCGAGGCAATGCCCAGCGCGTGTGGACGAACGGAAGTCCGTAAATGCGTGTCGATGATGACGGAGAGATGATCCGGCAGATGACTTCGCCTGTGGAGACCGCGTCGCTCCAACCACAGCCAAAGCTTGTCCTGTTCGACCTCGATCGGACAATCGCCGACTATGACGGCGCCCGGTTGGTGCGGACGCAGTATGCGTTCGAGCCGCACTTCGACGACCGTGAGCGGCTCGATCTTGCCGTCGCCGATGCGCTGGCGCATGTTGGTGAGGGAGCCGACCACTTCGAGCAGGTGCTGGCGGCGCATGGCATCAGCGGACCGGAACTCGTTCAAGAGGCTCAACGCCGTTTCCAGGAGGATCTCTACCGAGGGTTGCGATTGTTCGATGAGACCCTGGATGTCGTCGCGGCCGTTGCTGCCCATGTGGCGGTCGGGCTTGTCACGAACGGTCCAACCGCGATCCAGCGACCGAAGATCGAACTGCTGGACATCGCGCCGCTCTTTCCCGTGATTGTCGTTTCGGAAGAGGCTGGCGTCTGGAAACCGGACCCTCGTATCTTCCAGATTGCGCTCGACCGGGTGGGTGTCGCGGCGTCGGATGCGATCTACGTTGGCGATTCAGCCGAACACGACATTCCCGGAGCCCATGCAGCCGGATTGCGTGCCGTCTGGATCAACCGTCTCGGTATCGACTGGCCTGGTGCTCATCGACCAGACGCCGAGATTCGTGATCTGTACGGGTTATTGCCGCTCCTCGGCATCGGCCATTTGCCAGGCACGGAGTCGAATTGAACGTTCGTACTCAGCACCTTCTTCCGGTTATCGTGCTCCTGACAGCGATGGTGTTCGCCGCCTGCGGCGGTGGTGACGCTGAGGGACAGGTTGATAGTGCGCCCACCAACGATGGCGGTGTCGTTGTCGTGACGACAACAGGCGCACCGGACACCCAACCTGCGCCCGAACAGCCGACAAGTGATGGTGTTTCGACAGCCGTCGTACCGGCAGATAGCCAGCCAGTTGCTACTCCGACTTACTCGGTTCCCGTTCAAGCACAGGATCGGGAGCAGGTGCCACTTTTTCCACCGAATGAACTCGGACAGATCCCGATTCTCGAATACCACCACCTCGGCCCCGAACCGAAGCAGTTCGTGCGGACCCCTCAACAGTTTCGGGATGATCTCCAGTGGCTATACGACCATGGCTTCTATGTCGTGAACCTGCACGACATCCTGACTGATAACATCAACGTCCCCGCTGGCAAGCGTCCGGTTGCACTGACGTTCGATGACAGCCCCGCCAGCCAGTTCTCTCTGATTCCGATCAGTGACGGGAGGCTTGCGATCGATCCCAATTCCGCGATTGGCATCATGGAACTCTTCTTCGTCCAGCACCCTGATTTTGGACGAGGAGGTCACTTTTCCGTGTTGCCAGACTTCTACTTCGACTGGACTCCGGACGAGGGGCTGCCCGATCAAACGCCGCATATCCAGAATAAGTTCCGGTGGTTGGTAGAAAACGGCTACGAAATTGGCAACCACACAGTGGACCATGTCAATCTCTCGAAGATGACGAAGAACGAGATCAAGTACCAGCTCGCTGAGGCGAACAATGCTATTCATGCGATCGTGCCGGATGTGCCGATCGAGGTGATTACGCTGCCATACGGGATGTATCCAGCCGGTGGTGACGATTCGCTCTTTCGTGGCTTTGAATATGATGGGCGCGACTACGAATGGTCAGCTGCGTTGCTGGTTGGAGCCAACCCGACCGTGTCGCCGCTCTCAACCGAATACGACCCGTACGCGATGTCGCGCATCCAGGCGTTCGATGCGGAACTGGACAAATGGTTCGAGGTGTTCGTGGAGCAGCCGGGTATACTTTATGTCAGTGATGGTGACCCTGATACGGTCACGATTCCTGAGGATTTGCACCCTTGGCTGGTCGGGACGCTGAACATGAAGAAGATCGGCGACCGGGAACTGGTCAGGTACTGATACGAGGCGAAAGGTGAAGGCGCGCAGGAGTCACGAGTTCAATGTGAACGGACTCGCAACCTTCAACGCAGCGCATTCTTCTTTCAACTAGGAGCATAGATGAGCGTCCGACAGATCATTGTGGCTGAAGAGATGGGGTACTGCTGGGGGGTCCGGCGGGCGCTCGACATCATTCAGGAAGCTGGCGACCCGGCCAACCCCGTCGCGACAATTGGCGATGTGATCCACAACCCGCAAGTCGTCGAGCGGTTGCGTTCCCACGGCGTCGATACCTCGGCCACGATTGCCGAGGCCGCAGATCGTGGGTTCAAGCGTGTCGCGATTACCGCCCACGGAGCCGGGCCACACATGGCGGCTGAGGCAGCGCAGTATGGTGTCGAATTGCTGGACACGACCTGCCCACTCGTGACAAAGGTCCAGCGGATGGCGACGAAGCTCGCCAAGCAGGGCTATACCGTCGTCGTCTACGGCGATTACTATCACCCCGAGGTCAAGGGCATCATGGCCTGGTCCGGGACGACACGGATTTATCCAGCGAAGAAACTGGCCGATCTGCCGTGGGATGCCCCGCGGGGTGCAAAAGACCCGGCAGCGAAGTCTCCGCCACGCAAGGTAGCGGTCGTCTCGCAGACAACAAAGAACACCGATGAGTTCATGAAGTTCGTCAACGATCTGACCGCGCTCGTGTCGCGTGAGGGCGGCGAGATTCGCATCTGCAACACGATCTGCGAGCCGACCTACGAGCGACAGAACGCGCTGAAGGTGCTGGCCAGTCAGGTGGAACTGATTTTGGCAATCGGCGGGAAGAAGTCGAGCAACACGGCCCGACTTGCTGAGGTCGGCAACCAGATGGGCGTCCAGAGCTACCATATTCAGGGCGCTGACGAGATTGACGACGGATGGCTTGACGGCG
>JBGSWU010000389.1:0-7914 GCA_041751795.1 Thermomicrobiales bacterium | reverse complement strand
GGATCGCCCAGTGCACGAAACAGGTAGACGTCGATCGGAAGCGCGCTGGTCGTCCGCCCGAACTGTACGTCTTACTCAGGCCAGGCGATCCTTCGCTGCGGCTCAGGATGACTGGGCACGTTTGTCTGGCCTGCTTGAACGCCCTTCTTCCCAGACGAAGAGGGCGTGCTCGGTGACCGCTCCTACTTTCGACCCCGGCGAGATCCGCCTTCCCGATCCTCCGGCGCATGTCCACATGATCGGGATCGGCGGGGTTGGCGTCAGCGGTTTGGCACGGATGCTTGCAGGCCGAGGGTACCGCGTCAGTGGTTCCGATATGAGCCAGTCGCCAGGAACCGACGCGCTCCGGGACGAAGGCATCGAGGTGACGATCGGCCACCACGCATCGAACGTCGTCGGTGCCGATCTCGTCGTGATGACCGCCGCCGTTCGGATGGACAACCCGGAGATCGTTGCCGCGACGGAGGCTGGCGTTCCGATTGTCAAGCGTGCGGCTTTGCTGGGGCTACTGGCAAACGTCGCCGATTGCGTTGCTGTCGCTGGGTCGCATGGCAAGTCAACGACGTCCGGAATGGCGGCGCTGGCACTGGACCGAGCGGGAACGTCGCCATCGTTCGCGGTCGGTGCAACGGTCCGGGAGATTGGGACAAACGCGCGTCTCGGCGATGGACAGCATTTTGTCGTCGAAGCCGATGAGTACGATTATTCGTTCCTCTGGCTTCGACCGGCAGTCGCGATCATCACGAACATCGAGCACGACCATCCAGATATCTTCCCTGATCTCGACACTGTACTCGCCGCGTTTGAGCAATTCGTCGCAGGGATTCGCGCTGGCGGAATGCTCGTGATTTCCGCAGACGATCCCGGATGCCGCCTGCTCCTGCAACGACTTGGTTCACCAGACGGCTACCGAATTGTCACCTTTGGGGTCGAGGCAGGCGACTGGCGGCTCATTCGGATGGATGACGGTTCGACGCAGGTCGCGGCACCACGCGGACGGATGTTCGCGTTGCGAATGGCTGTACCTGGTGGGCACAATCAACTGAATGCTCTGGCGGTTCTGGCGGCGTCCGAGGGGATGGGGGTCGATGCCGAAGGGCTTGTGCCAGGGTTGGAAGCGTTCGGTGGCGTTAGTCGCCGATTCGAGGTTGTTCTGGATTCGCCCAACCTGGCGGTGGTCAACGATTACGCGCACCACTCGACAGAGGTCGTCGTCACGATCGCCGCTGCACGTGAACGCTACCCAGGTCGGCGCGTCGTTGCTGTGTTCCAGCCGCACACGTATTCGCGGACAAAGGCGCTGCTCGACGAGTTCGCCAATGCGTTGGATGCGGCTGACGCAATCGTCCTGGCCGAGATCTATCCGTCACGAGAAACGGACTCGCTAGGCGTCTCGTCACGAAGCATTGCAGAGCGGATGAGGACGCGAGTTACCGTGGCTGGTTCGCCCGAAGAGGCAGCGACAGTTGCCACGACGATGATCGAGCCAGGAGATGTTGTCCTGGTGATGGGCGCCGGCGATATCTATCGTGCTGCAGAAGCGATTGCCGGGACGACAGGCTGATCCACCACTCCAGTTAGATGAACGGTCGTAATCGTTGAATACCCGTGCAACAACTCGGAAACCAGCAATCGATGTCGTTGATGGCGATGTCTCGATCTCGATTCAGGTCGATGCGCGCTCTGATCTGTACAGCACATTCCGTGTCGGCGGACCAGCCGACTATCTGGTTCGTGCTGGCACCGCAGCCGAGATCGCGCTGGCATATCGCTGGGCAGCCGAGCACAACATGCCGGTCACGATCTTCGGGGGTGGGTCGAACCTGCTGGTCTCCGACAAAGGCATCCGCGGTCTTGTCGTCTGTGTGCGACGACCGGGAAAAGATGCCGAGGGTGGACTCGAGATCCTGGCCGAGGACGACGAGAGCGTGACGGTTCGCGTTCCGGCATTAGCGCCCTCCAGCTGGTTTGGACGAACGGCAGCTGAACGAGGCTGGGGCGGAATGGCGTGGCTCGTCGGCCTTCCCGGAAACGTCGGTGGCGCGATCGTCAACAACGCTGGCGCGCACGGTGGCGAGATGAAAGATCACCTCGTCTCGCTGCGAATGGTCGATTCCGACGGAAACCTCGTTGAACGGGAACGAGACTGGCTCGAACCAGCCTACCGCTACACCCGCCTCAAGCACGCACCACGACCGCGTGAAATGGTCGTTGTCGATGGCACCTTTCGGTTCTTGCGAGGCGATGCTGCGGCGCTGAAGGCGGAGGCGGACGAGTATGGCGCATATCGCGACCGAAGCCAGCCGACCGGTGCCTGCGCTGGTTCGATCTTCAAGAATCCTGAGGGTGACTATTCCGGCGCGTTGGTCGAGCGTTGTGGGCTGAAAGGCACCCGCGTCGGTGGAGCGATGGTTTCCGAGAAGCACGCCAACTTTATCGTCAACGATGCTAATGCGACCGCTGCCGATATCGTTGGCCTGATGAGCGTCGTTCGTGAGGCGGTGCAACGCGAGACGGGCATCCTGCTTGAACCGGAAATTGAACGAATAGGGGACTGGTCATGAGATCCGGCTCTGGCAGCAAGCGCGTTCGCGTTGGCGTCATCTTCGGTGGTCGTTCCGGCGAGCATGATGTCTCGCTCCGCTCGGCTCAGACGGTGATAGGCGCGCTCGAAGCCAGTGGCCACGATGTCGTTCCAATCGGCATCTCTCGCGAAGGTGCCTGGCTGACTGACGGAAACCCGATGCAGGCGCTTCAGGCTGCATCCCCGCTGTTTGCGCTCCAGCATGGCAGTGAGCGCGAAGAAGGGGAAGTCCTCGGCGCTGTGACAGCACTCTCATTGAAGGCGAACCAGTCGCACGTCCCAGCCGTCATTCCGGCCAGCGGTTGGGCCGGTGATCTGGATGTGATCTTCCCAGTTCTCCACGGTCCGATGGGTGAAGATGGCACCGTTCAGGGTCTGTTCGAACTGGCCGGTTTGCCATATGTCGGCGCTGGCGTGATGTCGTCAGCCGTCTCGATGGACAAGGCGATCACCAAGCAGTTGCTGTCGCAGGCAGCGATCCCGCAGGCACCCTGGCTAACCGTGCTTCGCAAGGAGTGGCAGCGATTCCCCGATACTGTCCAGTCCGACATCGAACGTGAACTCGGCTACCCTTGCTTCGTCAAACCGGCTAACCTCGGCTCCAGCGTCGGCATCAGCAAAGTCCATGATGCGAGCGAGTTGCCGTCTGCGATGCGTGAGGCCGGTCATCACGACCGCAAAATCGTCATCGAAAAGGGGATAAACGCCCGCGAACTCGAAGTATCGGTCCTCGGCAACGACGAACCGGTCGCCTCGGTGATTGGCGAAATTGTCCCGGCTGGCGAGTTCTACGATTACGAGGCCAAGTACGTCGATGATGATTCGGAACTGATCGTCCCGGCAAACATCCCCGACGAGGTGGCCGACGAGATTCGCACCATCGCCGTCCGGGCGTTCCGTGTCCTCGACTGCGCAGGCATGGCGCGGGTCGACTTTCTACTCGATCGCGAGACTCAGCAGATGTATCTCAACGAGGTCAACACGATCCCGGGTTTCACAGCGATCAGCATGTATCCGATCCTCTGGGAAGCGAGTGGAGTGCCGCTCCCCGAACTTGTCTCGCGGCTCATCCAGCTCGCCGTCGAACGGCACGCCGAGCGTCATGGGCAGGACTGACACCATGCGTGCGATAGGTCGTAGTTCAATCGCCTGCGATGGCGGTCGGTGGCTGGCTCTGCGTCCCAGTCGTGTGCTGTGATGATGGACTCAACACAACGGCCACGCACGTCAACCGAGGGTGGCGAGCGTTCGGCACGCATTCAGCGTCGCATCGCGATTCTCGTGCGTTCCGGGCGAATGCCGGCGTTCTTCATGATGGCCGGTGGGCTGTTACTCCTCTACGGATTCCTGTTGTCGGGCGATTTTCTCGTCGGAACCGTTGTCGTCCACGGGACGAGTATCGGAAACCCGGCGCAGATCGTCACGACCGCAAATGCGATCGGTGAGCCGATCTTCACCATCGACGCCAGTGAGTCTGCCGATCGCGTAGCCGCCCTCCCATATGTCGCGCACGTTTCCATCCAAACCCGTTTCCCGGACAAGGTGGTCATCACCGTTGATGAGCGGACTCCAGTTGTCGTCTGGCGAGTTGGGTCACAGGCGTTCATCATCGATGAGCACGGAAACGTTCTCGCCGAACAATCTCGCGACGGGTTACCGAGTGTCGTCGATGAAGGAGCGCCACCAGCGGTTGGCGGGACGATCCCGGCAGATCGGGTCGCGGCAGTCGTTGCCGTGCGCGAATCGATGGCTCAGTCGCTGGATACATTGACATGGACGACAGCCGATGGGCTGGTCGCCCGAATGACCGACAAGCGAGTCGTCGTCCTCGGGGATACCCAGCGCATGCCGATGAAACTGGCGGTATACGGCGAGGTCGCACGTTTGCAAGAGTCATGGTCGCTCCTTGACCTACGGGAGCCCGACCGTCCATTCTATGAATAGTCTGTACACACTGTACGTACAGTGGTAGACTATCGTCAGCCGGTGTACCAGGGGTGACTGCTAACGGCTGTCAGCGGTAAGTTCTGGCCGTTCGTCAGGCGAGGAGAAGCATACGTTCGCGGGAAACCGCGAATCCGGTGGGAGTAGGTAACGGTGCCTGACCAGTTCATTGTCGGAATTGACGTCGGGTCGAGCAAGCTCTGCTCGGCAATCGCGATTCGCGAGGCAGGCGGGGCGATCCGCTACGTCGGTCACGGCAGCACGCCATCAAGCGGCTATCGCGGTGGCGAGGTAACGGACGTCGAGCAACTCGCGGCGGCGTTTCGCCGTGCTGTTGAGGAAGCCCGCTACCTGATCGGTGCTCCGGTTCAGGACATCGCAATCTGCGTTTCCGGCGCACGGATCGAAGCGCTCGACCGCAGCGGTGGAGTCAACCTTGAACCGGGCCGTCCGGTTGACGGGAGCGACATCCTACGGGCAATTGGCATCAGTCGGGGCAGCGATCCGGAAGGCCTCCATACCGTCCATCGCGTCGTTCGTGCTCTGTCGGTCGATGGTGCCCTGACCCGAGATCCTACTGGCCGGATTGGCCGCCGACTGGAAGTTGCTACACGTGATTTTGCGTTGTCTGCACAACTGGTCGAACGGCTGCGACAGGCGGCTGAGGCTGCCGGGGTCCAGGTCCATACGCTGATTCCAGAAGGCGTTGCCGCCGCGTCTGCCGCAACTACGGAGGAAGAGCGGAGCGTTGGTGTTGCCGTCGTCGATATCGGTAGCGGTGGTGCGGACCTCGCTGTTTACGTCGATGGAGAGCTGCGCCATGTTGCGGCGGTTCCACTCGGAGGCAATCACGTCACGGCGGACATCGCAGGCGTTATTGATATCTCAACGGAGCAGGCAGAGAGCCTAAAGCGGCAGTACGGTGCGATCGACCGCAACTCGAATGACGAACTGATGGAGTGGAACGCGCGAACGATTGCCGCGCTGCAACGGCAGGCGGCAACGGGCGACATCCCTTCAGGAGCTGTCCGCTCCATTGCCGCCGCGCGAGCCATTCAAATCGTTGACGCGTTGCATTCAAGCCTGCGAAGCGCGGGTCTGATTGAGTACCTCCGCGCCGGGGTGATCCTGACTGGTGGGACATCGCAATTGCGAGGGATCGAAGATATTGCCAACGCGATCATCGGTGTCCCAGTACGCAGCGGCGCGGTCGTCAGTGGTGATGGCTTTCCGTCCATTATCGACCCAACCGCGGTGCCGTCGGTCGGTCTGGTGCGCTACTGCGCGCTCCGTGCGAATGCCGCACCGGCGGCGCGTGGCGAGTCGCGGCGAATCGGTGCCGGTGCGTCCGCCTTTGTCCACCCGGCGGTCCAGAGGGTGATGCCGGTTCGCGATACAATGAAAGCGCCGCCCAGCAAGCCTCGTAATCAACGGACCGGGACGCAGGGTTGGGGGCACGCTTTCCGCAACTGGATGCGGGAATTCATTCCCGCGCGTGTCGAGGAAGAGTAGCCAGCATGCCGCGAGATCCTCAGGGGCGATCGGAAGGAAGAGACATGTTTGACCCGCGTGACGACGTCGCCGTCAACTTCGCCAGGATTAAAGTCATCGGTGTTGGTGGTGGTGGCGGGAATGCCATCAACCGGATGATCGAAGCTGGAGTCGATGGGGTCGAGTTCGTCTCGATCAACACCGACGCCCAGATGTTATTGAACTCGCAGTCGCCGATCACCGTCAGGATCGGTGACAAACTCACCAAAGGTCTTGGCGCTGGCGGGCGACCCGAAATCGGTGAGCGTGCCGCAGAGGAAAGCCTTGAGTCGCTCGCGGAAGTGATTCGCGGGGCCGACATGGTCTTCATTACCGCTGGAATGGGTGGTGGCACGGGCAGTGGCGCGTCGCCAATCGTCGCCAAGCAGGCGCGCGAGTCCGGAGCATTGACGGTTGGTGTCGTCACGAAGCCGTTCGATTTCGAAGGTGCCAAGCGACGCCGCGTTGCAGATGAGGCGATTGCCAACCTCAAGGAACATGTCGACGCGCTGATCACAATTCCGAACCAGCGCTTAATTCACCTCGTCGACCCGAAGACACCGTTCTCGGAGGCCTTCCGGATCGCCGATGACGTGCTCCGTCAGGGCATCCAGGGCATTTCCGACCTGATTATCAAGCCGGGCATGATCAACCTCGACTTCGCCGACGTGAAGACGATCATGCGGGATGCCGGTTCCGCGCTTATGGCAATCGGCCGTGGGACAGGCGAGGCACGCTGTGCTGAAGCAGCGAAGGCTGCGATCGAGAGCCCGCTGCTGGAGATGAGCATTGACGGTGCGCTTGGCGTGCTCTACAACATCTCCGCCGGAGCCGACTTGTCGCTCTCCGAAGTCAGTGAGGCGGCTGAAATCATCCGTACTGCCGCGGACGACGACGCCGAGATCATCTTCGGCACCAGTGTCGATGAGTCACTGGGTCGCGATGTGACGATCACCCTGATCGCAACTGGCTTCCAGGGTGGACGTTCGACGCGCCAGCGACCACGCGAGGATCGTTCCGACCGTGGTGAGCGCCGGTCGCAGCGCGCACTCGAACAGCAGCAGGCTCCGCCGCGCCAGCCAGTCCTGCCGGACGACGAGTGGGCTGAGCCGGCGATCCTGAAGTTCCTACGCGAACGGCAGTAGAGCGTCGGGAACCGGGATTCGGGAATCGGGAGTGGTGACGGATGCTGCGACATGCTCGTCGAATCGGGAATCGAGTCGAAGGGTGATTGAACGCTCTTCGCGATTCCCGAGTCCCGGCTCCCGAATCTCGTCCAAATGAGATGCCCCTACTGCAGCGCCCCTGAAACACGGGTCATTGACTCTCGGGACATCCGTGATGGGGAATCGATCCGCAGGCGGCGCGAGTGTACCGCCTGCTCACGCCGTTTCACGACCTACGAGAACGTCGAGATGCGCGAGTTGATCGTCGTCAAACGCGATGGACGACGTGAGCCGTTCAACCCCCGCAAACTCTCCGACAAGATCCGCATCTCACTCACCAAACGCCCGGTCCCGATGACCGAGGTCGAACGCATCGTCCGCGAGGTCGAGATCGAATTGCTCGACTCTGGCGCCAGCGAGGTGCCGAGTACCGCCATCGGAGAATCGGTCCTCGCCAAACTGAAGGAACTCGATCACATCGCGTACATCCGCTTCGCCTCCGTCTACCGCGAATTCCGCGACCTCGACGACTGGCGTCGTGAGATGGCCGCGCTCGACGCCAACAGAACTCCACCCGGCACTCGCTAACGCCATCTACTCCTTGCTAATGCCACGCTGCCACGCGGCAGGTCCGGCACACAATGTGAGCGGTCTGAAGAAAAACTGTTCCGTCCGCGCAAGGACCGATCT
>JBGSWU010000388.1:0-14073 GCA_041751795.1 Thermomicrobiales bacterium | reverse complement strand
TGTACAGCCATGAACAGGGCAGCCGTCGCTCCCGATGACGACCTCTCCACTCCCCAGCGCTTCCCGCACAGCGTTTTCAATCTGGCGAGCTGCCATTGGCTCTCCGATGTGGTCGAGCAGCATCGCTGCCGTCAGAATCTGGCCGATCGGGTTCGCGCGATCGAGGCCAGCAAGGGCAGGGGCGCTGCCGTGGACCGGTTCAAAATACGCGCTGACATCACCAATGTTGCCGGACGGACATAAACCGATGCCGCCGATCGTGCCGCCACCGAGATCGCTGAGCAAGTCTCCGAGAAAGTTTTCCATCACGAGCACATCGAATCGTGCGGGTTCCATGACGAGTGCCTGTGCAGCGGCATCGGCATACACGTAGTCAGGTTCGATATCAGGATACTCACTGGCGATCTCAGTGAAGATTGCCCGGAAGAACCCAAAACTGCGGAGAACGTTGCTCTTGTCGACGCAGGTGACGCGGCGAACGCCATCGCGTGGTGCGCCCGCTCGTTTGCGAGCGAGATCGAACGCGAACCGGCAGACTCGCTCGACCCCAGGCCGCGTCATGAAGAGGACATCACTTGCAGCCCAGTCGTTTGCGACGCCTCGGCCTCGCGATGCATAGAGCCCTTCAGTGTTTTCCCGGACGATGACGTAGTCGATGTCGTCCGGCATGAAGCGAGTGACTGACTGGACGCCGGGAAGCAGCCGGATTGGGCGGACATTCGCGTAGGTGTCGAGTCCTGTTCGTAGAACACCGCCCAGCAACCCGGCTTCCGTTCCGTCTGGTAGCCGGACATTCGGCAAACCGACTGGCCCCTTCAGGACGGCGTCGGCTTCCCGACAGGCATTCAATGTCGCTGCAGACAAATTCTCGCCAGTGGCGAGGTACTGCGCTGCTCCTGCCGCGTGGTACTCGATATCGAGTTCGAACCCACCGTCGTATTTGGCGCTGGTTGCCAGTACCGATATGGCAGCGTCCACGAGTGCTGGCCCGATTCCGTCACCCCGAACTGCGACAATTCGGTGTCTTCTCATCGCTCCTGCTCCTGGGCACCTCTGACGATCCACCCACCGCGTTGACGAATCGGCGCTGCGGAAACGCGCGTTGTCACTATGACAGTCGAACGTCGCCGATCCCACCGTGTGTGATGATCTCGGTTCCGAACTCGCGAGACAGTTCGCTAACGTAGCCGAGGATTCGCTGTGCGTCGTCTCGACTGGCAATGCCGGGAGTGCCACGTTGCCAGCGTGGCTTTCCGTACCCAAGCGTGACAGGATGGAGCGTCAGGCTGGTGAGCGTGCCGTTGTCGAAGGTACAGACTGGTAGCGTGCATTCCCAGTACCGTGCGTCGTGATGGAACCCCATGAGCGACGTGTCATAGAGATCGGCTGGCGTCGGTGTCTGGCTGTCGAGTTGCCACATTTCATAGGAGTCGGCAGGCAGGAGATCGACCGTTTCAAACTCGAACCAAAGGTTGCCAAGCGAGTAGAAGATCGGCTTGCCGTTGTAAATTTCGATTCCGCGCATCATGTGCGGCCCACTGGCAGTGACGATGTCCGCTCCAGCGTCGACGCAGGCGCGCGCCCATTCGATGATGAACGCTGCGGGCTTGTCATACTGAACATCCGGTTCGTGGGCGTGAATGCTCGAAATGACCAGGTCCGCTTGGCGTCGCGCATGGCGAATTGCGTTCAGGTTGCGTTCAAGATCGCGTTTGTGCGCGGTCGTACGGATTTCGGGTTTCTCTCCTCGAATGAAGTGCATCCCGTGACGCATGTCGGTTGAGAAGATCAGTTCATTTTCCGGGTCATCCAGCGCCTTATACATCTCAATCTCGATGAGGTGGCGTTGCATCTCATCGAATGGGAGCGCTTCGTACATCTCTCGAAGTTGGTTGTATCGCTCGGAATCGAGGACGTAGCGAGTTTCAAATCGTTGTGAGTTGAGTCCGGGTCGTCCGCCGAAGTCCGGGCGAGATTCGCCTGCACGTTGGCTTCGCGCGAAGGACGACGCGCACGAAATCATCGCCGCGCGACCCGCACCGGTCTGGACATAGGTGGGACGCGTCGCGTGTTCGAGCGTCATACCGACCCCAGCGTAGTGCATCCCGAGTTCCTCCATTGCCTGCATGTGCAACAGGAGTCCATCGTTACCGAAGTCCAGCGAGTGGTTGTTCGCGTTGGCAAACAGGTTGAACCCTGCCCAAAGCAGGTCTTCAGCAACGCGTCTCGATGCTGATAAATGCAACCCTCCGGCTTCGACGGCTGGTGTCCCTCGATATTCGTTGATCAGCATCTCAAAGTTCGTGAAGCGGACATCGGTGCTGCGAACGAGGTCGATGCATTGGTGGAGGGCAGGGTCGTTCGAATCACGAAACGGTCGGGTAATCAGAGCGTCTCCCGACAGGATCACTGACATCTGCTGGCTGGACATTCCTCGAACCCCCTCGTTTCCCCGTTAGATCTGTATCGTACTGCGTGTCCGGTCGTTGTTCTGGCGGCACGGTCGCACTCTAACAGCAGACCTGGAACCGTGCCAGACTGATGGCCCTGTTGCCGCGCCACGCCCAATCGGCGACGATATGGTTTGCGCAGACGACCATTCTCGTTGAAATTGAGGGCATGTGAGCAACAACGAATCTCAAAAAGCAGATCAGGAAAAGAAACAGGAAAGCATTGTTGCGGAACCTGGCAAGCCGTTGGCACCCGAGAGGATCGCGACAATTCAGGAGCCGCTCGATCCGCAACTCTCGCCAGATGGGAGGCGAATCGCATTCGTCCTTCAGGCTGGAAGCAAAGCGGATGAGTATGAGACAAGGGCGATCTGGATGGTCCCTTTCGACGGCGATGGATTGAGCGACGCGCGTCCATTTACGAGTGGCCTCTGGAACGACACGTCGCCACGCTGGTCGCCAGACGGCAACCAGATCGCGTTTCTCTCAGACCGCGCCGAACGTGGAAAAACGACCATCTACGTCATCCCTGCTGACGGCGGAGAAGCCCAGCGTGTCTTTGACGAACAGGGCAGCATGAGTGGCCTCGACTGGTCACCTGATGGTCGTTTCCTCGGCATTCTCTTTACGCCTGGCGAGACTGACGAAGAGAAGAAACGTAAGGAAGAACGAGATGACGCACGAGTCTGGGATGAAGACGACAAGTACCAACGACTCTGGGTGATCGATCTCGCAGCGCGTTCAGCGCAGGCAGTAACGCCGGAAACACGTCAGGCACGTTTATACGCCTGGTCGCCGGATAGTGAGCGAATCGCGTACACATCGACACCGAATCCGCGCGTCAACGACGAGTATGGCGCAAACGACGTATCCATCGTTGCCCGAGATGGGGGAGAACCGGTCCATGTGTTCACCAAGCGTGGTGAGCCAGCCGGTCTACTCTGGTCCGCCGACGGCGCATCGTTCGCGTTTCTGGCAGGTGGAGACAAGGTCATCCACCCGGAGGTGGTCTGCACGATTGCCTCAACGGGTGGCGAGCCGTCCTGTATCACGCCTGACTACTGGGGCACGTTCGAGTACCTTGCGCCAGACGGGGATGGGAGGGCGCTGCTCGCGTATGGAACCGAGGGTGTGAACCAGATGCCGTACCGGATTAGCTGGGACGGTGAACTGCAACCGCTGCTGGCCAGCGGCCAGTCCGGGTTCTCCGATCGTGGTTCCGCGATCCACGTTGTTGGGGACCGGCTCGTAGCGGCATGGCAGGGGCCAGATGAGCCACCAAACATCTTTGTTGCAGAGACGCTCACAGGCGGCGGAGATGGACGGTTGCGCCGACGAACCGACTTTAATCGCGATGTTCTAACCGCTGCACTCGGCGAGACCGAAGTCATCCGCTGGGAAAGCGATCCAGGAGTCGAGGTCGAGGGTATTCTCGTCAAGCCACATGGATACATCGATGGGCTGCGGTATCCCCTGGTCGTCCAGATTCATGGTGGGCCGACCTGGGCATGGCCCAACACCTTCTACGCGAACTGGCATGACTGGGCGCAGATGCTGGCTGGGCGAGGTTACGCGGTGCTGATGCCGAATCCGCGCGGCAGCACCGGCAGGGGTGTTCGCTACAACAATCAGATCGTCGACGACGTTGGCGGCGGTGAGTATCGCGACATGATCGCAGGCGTCGATCACCTCGTCGAACGCGGGATCGCTGACCCTGAGCGACTCGGTGTCGGTGGCTGGAGCTGGGGCGGTTACATGACGGCCTGGACGGTCACGCAGACGACACGCTTCAAGGCCGCTATCATGGGCGCCGGACTACCAAACATGGTCACCGATAACTCAATTGGCGATATTCCCAGCGCCAACGACTCGTACTTTTCCAAGTCACCGTACGAAGATCCCGAACCACTCTGGGAGCGTTCGGCGATTCGTTACATCAACCGGGTGACAGCGCCAACGCTCGTCCTTCATGGAGACGACGACAAACGAGTCAATCCGATGCAGGGAATGGAGATGTACATCGCGCTCCGGCAGCGTGGTGTCAAAACGCGTTTCGTCACCTATCCGCGTGAGGGGCACGGCATCCGTGAGCGCAAGCACCAGATCGATCTGATGCGTCGAGTCATCGACTGGTACGACGAGCACCTGAAGGAAAACCCGGATGAACGAAAGTCGTAACGAATGGGAGGATGTCATGTCAGCACACGCGCAGATGACGCCACGGGAACGAGTTCTGGCAGCGCTGGCTGGAAACGATGTCGACCGGCCACCTATTTCGCTGTGGCAACACTTTCCGGAGCGGGATCAGTCGGCAGCCGCGCTAGGCGAATCGACGCGCTGGTGGCAGGGGCTACTCGACCTCGATTTCATCAAACTGATGGCCCCGGGTGACTACGCCACGATTGATTGGGGGCTGACGAGCGAATTTCGCGGTTCTCGTGGGGGTACCCGTGACACGACGTTTTATCCAGTTCAGACGATCGAAGACTGGCGCAAGATCGTTACGATTCCCGTAGATGCGGGATTCAACGGCGAGATGGTCGCAGCCTGCGGCCTCGTTCGCGACATCCTTGGCCTGGACGTGCCGTTGCTCCAAACCGTCTTCAGCCCACTGACGATCGCAAACAAACTTTCCGATGGTCGAGTGATCGAGCACCTACGCTCGAATCCGGACATCGTCCACCAGGCACTCCGTGTAATTCGGGATGTCACCATTGGGTTGACGAATGCTTCGATGAATGCCGGAGCGTCGGGCGTCTTCTTCGCCAGCCAGTGTGCGACGACTGACATGATGACGCGGGAAGAGTACGACGACTTCGGTGTACCGTACGATCTGCCGATTCTTGAAGCGGCAGAAGATTCTGGCAGCGAATTCACGATGATCCACATTCACGGCGAGAATACGTTCTTTAACCTGCTGGCCGATTATCCGGGACACGCGATCAACTGGCACGATCGTCGCGTTGGCCCCGACATTCCAACAGCGCTCGCCGATGCCCCCGAGCGTGCTGCGGTGGCCGGGATCGACGAGCATGGCATTGCTGTCGCGTCGCCACGAGCCGTTCGTAACCAGGTTCGACAGGCGAGGGATGCAGCCGAGGATCGACGTCTCCTGATCGGGCCGGGGTGCGTTATCGCCGTCGCGACACCGATGGAGAATCTGCATGCGGCGGTTGCGGCTGCCCGTGAGCCACACACCTGGGAAACGGACATGGACAATCAGGATGAGGAGCGGCAATTGGGGTGGTTCAATGTTTGATGCGCTGTTGATCACGAACGGAACGATCCTGACGATGGATCCGACTCAGCCGGATGTCGAGGCCGTCGGCGTGATCGGCGAGACGATCGTCGCCGTCGGCAGCCGTTCGGATGTTGAGGCTGCACTTCCGGCGAATTTCCAGACGATAGATCTCGCCGGACAAGCGATGATGCCGGGGTTCAACGAAGCGCACAACCACATGATCGGCTATGGGAAGGCGCTCGGTCAGATCGATACCGGATTCCCCGCCGTGAAGTCGATTGCAGACATCGTCGCAGCCGTTCGCGAGCGAGCTGCGAACACACCAGCCGGCGGATGGATTATTGGCCGTGGCTACGATGACAACAAACTCGAAGAGCGTCGCCACCCGAATCGCTGGGATCTCGATGAGGCCACGACGGATCATCCAGTTCTAATCGTAAACGGGTCGGGGCACTTATCGGCAGCGAACTCGCTAGCACTGCAACTGGCGAACATTACCCACGATACGGAGGATCCCGTAGGTGGGCATTTTGTCCGTGACGAGCATGGCGAAGCGACTGGCGTCCTCCACGAAACTGCGCAGGAGCCGGTGCGCAGCAACATTCCGGAACCGACCGTCGAGGACTACGTAGAAGCGTTGCAGCGGTGCAACGACGCGTACGTTGCGAGCGGGATCACTAGTTCGCAGGATGCAGGTTCATCGACCGCAGAACAGATTCAGGCGTACCAGATCGCCGTTGAGCGTGGGCTGTTGAAACTTCGAACGAGCATGATGATCCGCGAAAACCTGTTGCCCCACATCACCGGTCTGGGGATTCAACAGGGGTTGGGCAGCAATCGGTTGAGGATTGGGCCGATCAAGATGTTCATCGATGGCTCACTGATCGGACGAACTGCAGCCGTCACTGTGCCGTTTGAAAACGATCCTCGTGACGACAACCTGGGTCTGACGATGATGCCGAAGGAGCAGTTCGAGGACTACGTCTTGCAGGCGCATCTGGCCGGGTTCCAGATCGCTGTCCATGCGATTGGCGATCGAGGTATCGACTGGGTCCTTGATGCATACGAGAAGGCGCTAACGGCCCAGCCGCGATCCGATCATCGACATCGGATCGAGCACTGTGGCATCTGTCGCCCGGACATCATCGAGCGGATCAAACGACTCGGCGTCATCCCTGTGTCACAGCCAGTGTTTATCATCGAGTATGGCGACGGGTTTATTCGCCATCTTGGGATGGAGCGGACCCAATTAACCTATCCGTTCCGAACCTTCCTCGATGCTGGCATCCGGCTGGTGTTCTCGTCCGACTGTCCCGTTTCGAGTTACGTTCCCATGAAGTCAGTTCAAGCAGCAGTCACTGAACGCACTGGGTCCGGCCAGTCATACGCGCTGGAGGAAGCCGTGACCGTTGAAGAATCCCTCGAAATGTTCACCGTTGCTGGCGCGTACTGCACCTTCGAGGAGGACAGCAAGGGCCAGATCAGGACGGGAATGCTGGCCGACTTTGCCGTTCTTGAACACGATCCGCGCACGGTCGATCCAATGACCCTCGCCGAACTGAAGGTGACACGAACGATCATTGGAGGCGAGACAGTTTACGAGGCGACATAAGTTCAGGCTGACATCCGGGTGCGGGTCGTTTGCCTCATGGCTCGGATAATCGATTGAAGGGAACGAAGATGACGGCAGTTGAAACAACTCACGCTTCACCGGCGACAACTCGCCGTGCGACGATAAAGCAGGATGCGACGGCCTCGAAGGGGATGGTGACCTCGAATCATCCGCTGGCATCGCTTGCGGGTACCGAGATGCTGGTCATGGGTGGGAACGCAATCGATGCTGCGATCGCAACGATGTTCGCCCTCTCGGTCGTCGAGCCGATGATGACGAGTATCTTCGGGGCGGGGTTCATCAACATTAGACTGGCTGACGGGACGTGCACGACTATCGACAACTACGCGACCGTACCGTCGGGCGCGCGTGCTGACTTGTTCGAGCCGATTCCGAACAACATCGAGAATGATGTGGTCGGGGAGCACAACAAGACTGGCTATCTGGCGGTCGCGACACCAGGCACGCTTCTCGGCTGGGCAACGGCTGTCGAGCGATACGGAAGATTATCGTTGCGACAGGTGCTGCAACCTGCGATTCGATTTGCGAGAGAGGGATTCCGAGTTAGCGAGTATCTCGCGTCAATTATCGAGATGGAGCGGGGAAATCTCGGGCAGTTCCCAGCCAGTGCTGAAGTGTTCCTGCCCGGAGGGCAGGTGCCAGACGTCAATGGGCAGATCACTCGTCTCGACTACGCACACACGCTTGAAGTAATCGCCAACGATGGACCGGACTATCTTTATCGCGGCGATCTCGGCAGGGTAGTGGCTGATGACATGGCAAAGAATGGTGGACTGATCACCCAGGCTGATCTCGAATCCTACCGTGTCTACGAGCGGCCGCCGGTCGTTGGGACCTACCGAGGATACGAGATCGTCTCGATGGGCCCAACGTCGTCTGGCGGCACCCATATCATTCAGATACTGAACATCCTCGAAGGCTTCGATATTGGCGGGATGGGCTTTGGCAGTGTCGACACGATCCACGTCATTGCGGAGGCGATGAAGATCGCGTTCGCCGACCGGTTCCGCTATATGGCCGATCCTGCAACGACGGACATCCCTTTGGAATGGTTGACGTCAAAGGCGTACGGTGACGAGCGGCGTGGACAAATCGACCTTCGTCATGCGCAGTCATACACGGCGGCAGTCCGCTCCGAAGGCGAAGGCGTGTCGACTACCCATTGCTGCGCGATGGACGCCGACGGCAATGTCGTATCAACCACCCAGACATTGAATGGTGGATTCGGTAGCAAAGTAACGGTGCCAGGCACCGGCATGTTGCTGAACAACTGCATGCATCTGATGGACCCGAATCCGGGCCGCACGAACTCGATCGCCCCCGGAAAGCGCATTCTCTCGTCGATGTCGCCAACGATCGTCATGAAAGATGGCAAGCCATTCATGGCGCTAGGGACACCAGGTGGCGTGCGTATCTTTGGTGCAGTCATGCAAGCGATCGTCAACGTCATCGACCATGGCATGACGCTCCAGCAGGCAGTTGAAGCGCCCCGTCTTTGGGATCGCGGACCAACACTCGAAATTGAGCAGGGGTTCAGCGGAGCAGGTGAACTGAAAACGGAACTGGAGAATCGTGGGCACAACGTCGAAACGCCATTCAAGGTCGCAGGTGGCATGAACGGCATCATGCTCGATGCTGAGTCTGGATTGTTGCGTGGTGCTGCGTGTTGGAGAGCCGACGGTGCGCCAATGGGTTTCTCCGGAGGCGATGCGATCGTCGAAGGAGATTCATCCCGGGCAATGTGGGCCTGACACGTTCGTCGCACTGTGCGCAGCGCACAAGTGATTGCTGGCAAGTTAGGCTGTCGGGCCGTAGTCTGAATCGCCATCCCGGTCTACGATCGAGGGACAGAGTGACGCTCGTCTCGCTCTGGTGGTTGGCAAAGGAAGGCCGGAAGTCCGATGGAAGCAACAGCGTGCAGCAAGTGTGGTAGCAAGCGGACAACGGAGATCGCGCCTATGGAAGACCGACCGGCTTCGGTCTGGTGTCACTCATGCGGCGCGGTCCTCACGAAGCCGATTCAGCCGAACGACCAGATCACTTCCGACAGGCTTCTCGCCGCAGCACTGATGGATTAGTGACACTGACTCAATTGTCAGCATACCGGGCACGAGCGCATCAATCGTGCGCTCGTGCCCGACGTTCGTTTACGCTGGGACGCTGACTCTCGAAATCGCCGGATACCCACCCGCGTCAAGGACAACATCCGCTATCTCGCGTTGAAGTGCGACGACGTCACGCGCAGTGTGAGACGTGAGTACGTCGATCTGATTCTGAATATCGCTGGTGTTTCCATCTGCGATGCGTGGCGCCAGTCTGCCTGCGCTGATTCGTGCGCGGTCGAGCGTAGAATCAAGATAGACACGAGCCATGTCGCACCACAATGGGTTGGACGTTTGTTGCGCCCGCAGCACGGCTGATTCAGCCGCGTACGTCTCGATCATGATGTCACCGATGGCCGCCAGAACTTCCTGCTCTTCTTCAGCCTCACTGCCGAAGCGCGCGAAGGTCATGCTCGCGAGGAGGTGTGACAACTGCTTGAGACTTTCGATTTCGTTGTCCTCGGCGCGATCGCCTGTCGGCGCTTGGAATCGGTGGACAAGGTCATCGAGCGACACGTCGCCTTTCGTGGCTTTCCTGATCAGCGTTGCTGGTGCCAGGAGTCGATTGATCTCGTTCGTGCCTTCGAAGAGTCGGTTGATGCGCGAGTCTCGGTAAGCGCGCTCAATCGGATAGTCCTGCAGGAAGCCATAGCCACCGTGGATCTGGACGCCTTCGTCAACGCAGTAATCCAGTGTTTCCGTGCCCAGGACCTTCAGCATCGCGCATTCAGCGGCATATTCCTGGATCCCTGCCAGCACCGCGGATGAGCCAGTCTTTCCCTCGATCGCGCGGTCGATCTGTCCGACGAGACGGTTTGCGGCGCTTTCCGCTGCGTAGGTGCGAATCGCCATCTCCGCCAATTTCTGACGGATCATCCCGAACGATGCGATTTTCCTTCCGAATTGTTCTCGCTCAGTCGCGTATCGCGATGACAACGCCAGCGCGCCCTTGCTGCCGCCGATGCCAGCGACACCAAGCTTGAAGCGTGCGATGTTGAGGACGTTCAGGGCGATCCGATGGCCCTTGCCGATTTCGCCGAGGAGATTTTCTACCGGAACGCGCGCGTCATGCAGGATCAACTGGCGGGTTGATGACGACTTGATCCCCATCTTGCGTTCCTCGTCACCAAGTGACACGCCAGGGAAATCGGGCTCGACAAGAAACCCAGTAAAATGCTGGCCATCGATCTTGGCAAAGACGGTGAACAATCCGGCAAATGCGGAGTTCGTGATGAACTGCTTGGTTCCGTTGAGCGTGTAGTACGTGCCGTCGTCGGATAAGGTAGCACGCGTTCGCGCATTCAGCGCATCAGAGCCTGAACCCGGCTCGGTCAACGCATACGCACCAACCCATTCGCCAGATGCCAGTTTCGGCAGGTAGCGACGTTTTTGATCGTCGGTGCCGAAGTAGACGACTGGCAGTGTCCCGATTGTCGTGTGGGCCGCATAGGTGACGGCAAACCCACCGGTAGGCGCAAGTTCCTCGACGACGGCGGTGCCGACGGCTTTGGGAAGATCAAGTCCCCCGTATTCTTCTGGAACCTCGACGGCGAGTGGCCCTAACTCTCCGAGTTTCCGCATCAGCACGGCATTCAGCTCGAGTTCGCCGTGCTCCATCCGCTCAATCAATGGCATGACTTCTCGGTTGACGAAGTCACGTGTCAGCTTCGCCATCTCATGGACTTCGTCGCTGCGCTCTTCGGGAACATCGATTCGATCCGGTCTGCCGGTTAGCCAGCCGAGTCCGCGCTGCCAGTCAGCTTTATTCTCAACCACGTCGATGTCCTTTCGCTCGCCTGGTTCAGCACGATTGCATGTACGTTGCAGGTCATCATGGCGTATGCCACGGCGTCCCGCAAGCGAACGTGGACGCAGCTTGGTTTCGGTCACAACAAAACGTCCCGGCCACAAGCCGAGACGTTTTGTTGTCGATTCGGACGTGAGTTCCAAAACTGATTTGGTTACTCGCCGCTGATCAACTCAATCTGTCCACGGATTTCTCCGGACGGATTGTCGGTCGTGTGGACGTTGACGTAGGTGTTTCCGGCCTCCATATGGCCCAGAAGGTGGCCAAGTGTCATACCTTCGAGGTCACCAGCCAGATCGTCAGCGGTGATCTCTCCGCTGACCAGTGTCTCGGTCCCGCCGTCTTCTGTGCTGAAGTCGCCGGAGAAGAGTGTCACGATGACTGGTCCAGCCTCGCCCGGCATGCCCATGTGGATATGGGCAGCGACGACACCCTGAATGTCGACGACGATCACTTCGTAAGACAGGTTGCCATTCTCGTTGATGTAGAAGACGGCATCACCTGAGGCATCCGAATCGACCGCAATCGCCGGGACTTCCTGACCGGTGGTCAGTTCGGCGTAGAACGCCTGATCGGTGACTTCAACTGGGTCGATTAGACCTGGCTGATTGTCCTCGTAGCGCCATCGATAGTAGTGCTGACCGACGTTACCAGCCTCGACCTGGAAGGCGGCGTCGTTGCTCGGCGTGTAGGTCAGACAGCGGCGCTCGAAGCACTGCCATAGGATGTCAGTTTCGTTGCCGCCAACGAGTGCCGTTGCCCAGTAGGCTTCGGTGATCGGGAAGCCGGTGGCATAGAATGGATTCTCGAACAGATTCTCAGTGACAGCCTGTCCGTTTTCCCAAACGATGCCTTCGGAGTTCATGAACTCCCAGAAGACAGAGGCAACGGTGTGGTCGATGCCTTCAACTATGACGCGCTCTTCGGCGGTTACACCGAAGCTGGCGTAGGTATCGTCACTGCCAACAGTGCCATCAGACTCAACGACCGCAGTGATCGTCATTCCCTCTGATGTCGCCGACTCGTTTCGGAGACCGAAGTCGTTGATGTCGGCATAGGTTGGGCCGAGGCCAGAGCCGTCAGCCGGGTCACCAACGATGTTGACATCGGCTGGTGATGGAGATTCGTCGAACTCCGAATCGCCAACCTGGATCTTGCCCTCGACCATTTCGATAACGAGAAGGCCGTTGGTGACGTACCAGAGGCCGTCGTCGAAGGCGTTCGGGTCGTTGATTTCCATCCGGGACTTGTCGAAGTACTGCACTTCGCGCAAGCCACCCGGTGAGTCAGCGTATTCTTCCATGATCGACTCGTCGGTGACGTTCAGACCCCAGATCCAGGTTCGCTGGACGAGGCCATCATTGACCGGCTTGTCGGTCCGCTCCCAGGTTCGAGCGAAAGCGGGGTTGTCGATATGGTTCGCGCCGACTGGCGCCGCAACCATGAGCGTCAGAAGAAGCAGTGCGACAATCGTGCCGACTCGCTTCCGTAAGGTGATGTGTTTCACAGGCGTGATCTCCTCGTTCGTTCTGCGCCGCAACGCTGTCACGCGCGACTGGTCGAATTCAACCTATCCCTCGACGCCGATGTCGCCGTCGCTGCGGCCGAACGGTGGCTGCGGCGCACCTTCTGGCTGCTCGCAGTCCCCGACGAGGCCCGACGCGAGAACGAGGTCGACGGTGGCACCCATTGGGCGTGCCAGGTCGTACGGCGACGGGAAGAGCGCGTTGGCAGTCAGTCCGTCGAAGAATGTCGCGTGACGTGCTTCAACGGTGGCGATCGATGCAGCAACGCGGATGTAGTCCGGCGTCGTGATGCAGGAGGCGGCACCGACATACGCGGCAACGCCGGTATTCTCAAGCAGCTGGGCAGTTCGCATGAATGATTCGACGCTGGAGAAATCGAAGTTGTAGCTCGAGCACGCAACGACAGGCGTTGCACCAAGGCTCGTCAGAAGGCCGGAGAGATCCTCAGCATGTGCGGCTTCGTGCTCGGACACACGCTGGACTGCATCGCGAATCTTCGAACCGTTGACGAACAGGATTCCAGATGTAGCCAGCGATCCACTATTGGTGCTGTTCTCATCGCGGAAAACCCGAAGGCCCGTCTGGAAGTCAGCGGCCGAGAAGACCTCGAGACCTTCTCGATAGAACGCATTTTCCAGGTGCTCCAGGAAGAGTGCGAACTGCACGACGTCGAAGTCGGTAAGTTCACCGTCGCCATCGAAGTCGTAGCAGTCTGTTGACTCGTTGCCGGTCAGCGTGAAGTCGCCGAGGGTATATGGCTCATCATTGAGGTTCCCTGGCTCCAGGTCCGGGCCATCGGTACCTCGATGATTACCCAGTGCGAGCTGGATGTTCGTTCCAGCAAGTGCCATTGCGACGGCGCCAGCACCTGCAAGCTTGCCAGCTGCAGTCAGAAACCCTCGTCGATCCATCGCCCGCGCGTTCAGCTTCTGGAACGTTCGCTGGATTTGCGCGTCCTGTGGGCTGTTTCCAAACATGGTTGCTCCTCCCGGGATACCAATATGTGACGACCAAACATTTAGCGGCTGGTGAAATCTGGAAAATAATCCATGTTTCAAGCCGCCAACAAGAACCCATACGAACGCGGATCCGCGTTGGATCACAATCCGGTTGAGATTATTGGTCGTTGGAGAAGACAGGAATATGACACGTGCAACATCGTCAGTGGATCCTCCCGATTGGACTGGCGGGTTAATTCAGGGAGCACAGCCGACATATAGTTGACACGTCTGCTCGTCCTCGCGAACACTTCGACCATGAACGTGCAGCGGAACGATTCCGCGCGTGAGGCGCTGATTCAAATTCAGAAGGTCC
>JBGSWU010000387.1:0-13480 GCA_041751795.1 Thermomicrobiales bacterium | reverse complement strand
GGCGTTCGCCTCAGCCTGCATGCTGGTGAAACGGTCGGTCCGGAATCGGTCTGGGATGCGCTTGCAGCCGGTTCCGAGCGGATCAGGCATGGTGTCACGAGTATCCAGGACCCGGAACTCGTGCGGCATCTGGCTGAGCATGGCATCGTTCTCGAGGTATCCCCGACCAGCAATATCTGCCTGGGCGTCGCTCCGTCTTATGTCGAGCATCCGTTTCGCGCACTTTACGATGCGGGGGTGACGCTGACGATCAACTCCGACGATCCACCAATGTTCAGCGCAACGCTGACTGGCGAGTACCTTGCGCTCGCAGAACACTGTCAGTTCACGCTCGATGAGTTGATCGACCTGAATCTCAATGCCGTTCGTGCCGCGTTCTTAAGCGACAGCGAGCGCGTTGCACTCCTCCATGCATTCGAAACTGAGATCGAACAGCTCCGCTCCGAACTACTATGAACGTGCTTCATGGGGCAAACTTTGATGACAACTGTCGTGGGCTGCATGCTGGTCATCGAGCGATGATGGTATGAATCACGGATGTGCATATCATAGAAAGCGGTAGGACGCGAATGGTAGCATTTCTCATCTTCTCTTCGGTCCGGCACATCTGACCCCTGACGGCCAGGCGTGCAGTTCGCGCTGGCTGGCAGGCTGTATGACCGGAATACTCCGGCGCCACGGCATCGATTGTGATGAGAACTCAGAGATGGCGTGATGATCAGCGTCACCCCACGAAGTAACAGGTAGAAACCGATGGCGCAAAACGGACGGCTTTCTTTCGACGCATCAACTCGCGTTGATACAGGCGACCACGACATCCCCGATATCGTTATTCGCCGCCTGCCGATTTACGTTCGGACCCTTAAGGCGATCGAGGCGACCGGTATCGCGACGGTATCGTCTGATGACCTTGCCGACCAGATCGGTGTGACGGCTGCTCAAATCCGCCGGGACCTCTCCTACTTCGGAAAATTCGGAAAACAGGGCAAAGGCTACGATGTTTTAACCCTTGTTGCCGAAATCGAGCGCATCCTGAATCTCGATCGACAATGGGATGTGGCACTCATCGGATATGGACATCTTGGACAAGCAATTGCTGCGTATAAGGGATTCGACTCAACATCGTTCCGTATTTGCGCGATCTTCGATCGTAATCCCAAGCATGTCGGGACAGTCAGCCAGGATGGCACGATCGTCCAGCCAGATTCAGAAATCTCACGGGTGGTCCGTGAACAGGACATTCGGCTTGGAATCGTTGCAGTCCCGGCATCCGCTGCGCAGGAAGTCACCGACGCGTTGATCGCGGGTGGCGTGACAGCGATCCTCAACTACGCTCCTGTGATCCTTCGCGTCCCTGATGGGGTCTGGGTTCGCGAAGTGGATCCGACCAGCGCGATGCAGTCAATGACCTACTACCTCGCCGACAACAACAGGGCCGATAACGACGACCTCGTGCCATCAATGGCATCCGATGAAGGACGTGATCGTTCCGATGTCGCGCAAGCCGAGCGAAACTCCATCGAAGCCGCAAACGGACAACTGTAGAGCAACTCACAGCAGACCTGCCTCCATCGCGTAGCGACAACGCTTGTGCACGCCGCTGTAAACAACGCGAAGGGCAGACCGCCCTTCGCGTTTTCGGTTCGTTGCTATTTGTCGCTGCCTGACGCTGACCCGCCGAGGCTGCGAACGTAGTTGATCACGTTCCAGATTTCTTCCTCAGTCAGCGCTTCACCGAATCCGGGCATGGATGGCTTGATCCCATTTGTGATCCACCAGTGCAGATCACCATCGGTATGGACGGCGACGTGAGGCTCGGTGAGGTTTGCAGGTGGTGGATTCAAACTCGCGGCGGTTGGTCCATCACCTTCGCCGTCCTGGCCATGACAGGCGGCGCAGTTGTTCAGGAAGACCTCCTGGCCTTCGTCGATCGATTCCGCCGTCAACGGAATCGGGTTGGCGGCCAGTGTCGTTGGCGTTGGCTCGATGCGGTTGATCATCAGGATCAGCCCACCGGCCAGCAGCAGCGCTGTTCCGATGCCGGTCCCGATGACGCGATCCTGCCAGACGCCGGGCGCGCGCAGCGATCCAATGATCGCGATGATGGCGAGTCCGGCAAAAAGGACCGCTGCTGCCGATGTTGTCCCGAGAAAACGCGGTGGCGGACCTGGAACTCGATCGGCAGGCGGGGTGGTGGGGACGTTGATTTCTTCCTGAAAGCGGACATCCGCAGCCCCGTCACGACGAACGATGAACTCGAGGTCCCACTCACCAGCCACACTCAGATCCGCTCCAGACGACTCGAAGCGGTTACCGAAACGGTATTCCAACGGTACCTCGCGGATACCTTCGACATCGCCTTCCTTTTCGAGCCGCAGGAGCAACTGGACTGTTGAAACGTTATCGACACCATTGATGTTGAGGTCCGCCGTATAGCGATTGACTCCGGCCGCGCCGGGTGTGATGTAGACAACGGCGTGGACATCGTTCTCGATGAAGCGGAACATCGTGTTTTCGGCATCCTCAGTGATCGTGTCCCGTCCTGTTGGCAGGCTGGTCAGGATGCCAACGACAAAGAGGATGGCAGCGCCGAGAACGACCTCAGACGCAACGCTCCGTCCAAAGTGAGACCCGGTCCGAGCGGCGGTCAGCAACCTCGGGCCGATCACTCGCATGTTGATAGCACCGAGGATCAGGAGCGGGACGAGCAGGATGAGCTTAACGATCAGCGTCTGCCCGTAGCTGGTTTCGCGGAGTGCGACCAGGTTTCCGATTTGCAGCCAGGCCGAGTACAAGCCAGTCAGTGACAGGACGATGACGCTGGCGAGTGCCAATGTCGTGAATCGCGGAACCGCTGCAGCAAAGACCTGTCGGCGCTGGTCGGCTGGTGCGCCGCGTGTACTGGAGGTGACGGTGACCAGGAGTGCCACAAGACCTCCGACCCAGACGCTGGACGCAGCCAGATGCAACCAGTCGGCAGCAACAGCGGCATCTTGGCCAACTGGCTGGGCAGCGGCATGGCTGTTCAACGAGTATGGCAACATCGCGCCTGCTGCGAGACCGAGTGCGAGTGCGACCGTGGCTATGGATGGTGGATCGTCCCAGAGGGCATCGGAAGCCGCGAGCGCGGCCAGACCGACGAGCAGGATGATCCTGGCGATCCAGAGATGGCCGTAGCGTGTGTCGACCAGGGTGTCTGAGAGTGTCCCCAGCGATAGACCTGAACCTGATCCCGAAACCTGGACGCCGAGTGCGATCAGGCTCCCGAGCAGGCCGATGCCCACGGAGATCAGCACGAGCAGCGAAACTCGTTCCTGAACGCGGTCGTAGTACTCGTCATCGAGAGGATCTCGCGCGATTCGAATCACCCAGAGCCAACAGACGATCGCGCCAGCAGCCCCGGCTAGTCCCAGCAACGACATCCAGCGGCCCGATGCCGTCAGCCATGTCGGTGGTTCTGAGAATGAGGTCGCCTGTGGGGGCTCCGGCGTCACCACATCGGCCTGACTGCCGATTGTGAACGGCACGAAGCCTTGTTGCGGGTGGCCATCCGCTGTCGACACATTTCGCCACTGAACAGTGTAGGTGCCGGTCGGTAGATCGGCTGGCAGCGTCACGATCATCTGGTTTGCCTCACCGATCCGGCTAGGCGCGGTCGGGATCAGGTTTCCAGCAGCGTCATACAACTCTGCCCTCGAAAAATCTGGCTCCAGCGGCTCGGTGAACCAGAGGCTGACTTCCGTCGGCTGTTCAGGTAGGACACGGTTGGCGGACGGCTCGCTGCGGTCGAGGAACGCGTGCGCCTCGGTTCGTTCCGGCAGCAGTGCAACGATGCTGAAGATGACGACGACGAGCGGGATGAGGAGGGCGGCGCGAATGCGCCACCCTTCTCGGACAGGCATCTGGGCAGAAAGTTGCATCATGTATCCTGCTAGTCGCCAACTTCGCGGACGGGCTGGCTGGTTGTTCGGGAAGTTCGAGCATTCATGGCCATCATCACTCCGGCAGCGCCAGCGGCGAGCCCGAGAACCCCAGCGATGATGCCGATGATCGCAAGTGTCTGGGCGCTGTCAGCGGCATCCTGTGCTTCGGTCACCGCGCTGCTTCCGCCCTCGTCTAAACCAGACTCACTGGCTGGGAAGGCGATTGCGTTTGTCGATTCGACCTCAGAAAAGGTATCCGGACCACCCGTGAATGATTCGTCGATCTCCATCCCCTCGATCGTGCCGAAGATTCGGAAGGTGTAGGTGCCCTCAGCGGTCGGGAAGACATCGGCTGTGTACGACCCCGGCTGACCGAATCGTGCCCGCAGCTCGAGCGGCTGGGTTTCGCCGGCATAGGTGATCTCGGCCTCCAGCGTCTCATGCAGTCCCTCGACTGGGGTGCCATCGTCACCATGGCCGAGTTGAACGGCTAACGAAAGCCCGTTCGGTTCGTTGACGAGCGCCGGTTCTGACATGAATCCGACGGTGAATTCGTACTCGCCGACTTCGCGATGCTCGTGGGCACTGGCACTCGTTGCCAGCACGAGCAGCAGCGTCGTCGCGAGACTAACGGCGAATAGTCGCCGGATGATTGTTGTGTTCATTTGATAGGTTGCCCTTCGGTTCACGGTATGAGACATGCCCCGCGTGTGTGTCAATACCGTCCCGGTCGAATACCGGTCGGAAATAATCATGGATCTGAGAAACGCTGATCTCAGACGCGTGGCGGTGGAAAATCGGGCAGCGACGTGGTGCCATCAGGAATCAAGCCAGGTTCGACGAGAGTCGTCGCCTGCGGTAGCAACTGTATTTGACCCAACGCCCCATGAACAGCCGTCAGTGATGGCGAACCTGCATCGACGGCTGGTTGAACGGTGACGCCATCGATACCAAGACGGATGATCTCGACGTCTTCACTGCCAGACTTGGTTGGCCGATCATCATGGCGGTGGCCGGCGATGCCGAACAGTGGGTGCTCGTGAGGATAGTCCGAGCCACACGCACAGGTGGTCGGGAACGTCATCAGCCCAGCCACCAGGGTGGCCGGTACGATAACGGTGCTGGCCGCTAATCGGGTGAGCAGGATGAGAATGTTCAGACAGCGCGGGTACATCTCGATACAGCCAGTCCCAGACGACGGATGCGTGCCGATCGTTTCTCCGAGTCTACCTGAACGATGCTCGTTGGACGACGTTTCGTTCGCGTTTTTCGATCGTACGGAGGGAACGAGTCAATGTTCACAACGGACGATGATCGATAATGTGTCGAGCGAGGTCGTAAATCCATGATGAGCAGTGTGACGTGGAACCAGTTGGCCGAGGTGGCTCCGGCATTGGTCACTGCAGGGAATCGACTCTTTACCGAACATCAAGTCGTATTCCTGGCAACCGTGCGCAAGCATGGCGGCCCACGTATTCATCCCGTCGTTCCGGTTGTCAGCCGTGGAGAACTCTACGTGTTTGTGTCTCCGAACTCACCCAAGTGCGGCGACCTGCACCGGAATGCGCTGTACGCCCTTCACACGATGCTCGGAGCAGATGACGAGGAGTTTTCGATACAGGGAATCGCCAGGGTCGTTGACGATCCAGGACATTGGCGAATCGTCGCGGATGATGCGAGCTACCCAGTCGAGTCCGGCCAGGTGCTCTTCACGCTCGGGATCGAAACCTGCTTGTGGGTGACATGGGAGCGGGTGGGCCTGCCAGACACGCAACCCCTGATCCGACGTTGGCCAGAATCAGCCTGGCACGTTGTCCATCGCAGCGTCCTGGAACGATTGAAACTACCACCGTTACCAGAATCGGTCGCTCAACCCTGCTTCAGCGAGGTGAACTCGTAATTGGAGGAGGGCGAGATCCTTGTGCTTCGCTTCGAGCATGACATCGAAGTCATGGTCGCTGAGCGCCTGGAGCAGCGGAATGATGTCCTCCGGGTCAATATAGTCAGCGTGTGGCGCTGCCTTGCCTTTCGGAAGGCTACCGGCAACTGTCGAGAAGTGGATCTTCGGGCGCTGGTCGGCAGGCCAGGTTTGGAGACAACGCCGAGCGGCTTCGACTGGATCGATATCACCCGAGTTCAGCGCGATATGGTGCAGCCAGTCGTAGACAACGGGAATACCTGTCTGTTCATGCAGCCAGAGGACGTCCTCGACCGGAAACAGACGGTCATCGTTTTCGACGATCAACCGTGCGCGGACGTTGTCCGGCAAACGCTCGTAGCGCTCGGCAAAGCGTTGGAGAGCGAGTGGACGGTCGTTATACAGCCCACCAACATGGGTGATGATCTTGTGTTCCGGTCCCAGTCCCATCCCATCGAGGATATCCGCCTGGCTTGCAAATGTGCGTACAGCAGTATCCAGGACACGCTCGTCCGGTGTGTTGAGGACGATGTACTGGGATGGATGAATGGACAGACGTATCCCGAGCGTGCTGGCTCGTTCCCCCACACGCCTCAAGTCGTCGGCTGCTTCCTCAATTTGCTGATGCTGGTCCGGGAGGTCGGCCTTTGTGACATATGGCGCAAGATCGGACGCCATCCGGTACATGCGAATGTCGGTTTCAGCGAGGTAGTCGAGAATGTGATCGATGTATTCGAGGCTGACTCGCAGGTGTGGCTTTGATTGCCATCGCCGGGTGTCGTGTGACTTCAGACCGGGCTTGCCGACGATCTTGACGGCAAAACCGAGCCTGTTGCGGGTGTCAGGAGCCATCGAATGACCTTCCGTGTTTCACGTGGAACATGACATCGGTTCCGAGTTCCTAACGACACCTGATCGTGGCGGTGATGTTTCACGTGAAACGCGGTATGCAGAATGGCACGTCCCCGGACCGACAGCCATAAAACACCGTTCAGCGGAGTTATGTGACTGTGTTCGTTGATGCTGGCTCAGTGTAGAGATGCCACATCAGTGGCGACGACTCGGTGGCGTGCGAGGAGCGGTAATCAAGCCCGGCATTGATGAACAGTTCGCGATCATGGGACTGGTTGTCGTTGATGCGATAGACGACCGCAGAAAACGGCCAGTCCTCCGCAAACCACTTCCGCATGCCAGTAAGGAGTTCTCGGTCCAGTTGCCGGACGAGTGCGCTGTCACGAACCCAGAACGAGACGACGGCAGCGTAGTCGTCAAATCGCGGGATACTCTCGTCTGGATTGAATCCGCGGTTTCGCATCGAGCGGGTGAACTGGAGGATGTAGACGCACCCTTCGCAGCGAGTGCCGTCTGGATTCAGGACAGTGTAGGCGAACGCCTTCCGGTTCTCCCATTCCTCTTCGTGCTCGATCAGATCATCGCGATTTGCTTCAAGGGTGAAATCATCTGCTGGCCACGTCGAATCGCTCCACAATCGGAGCCTTTCGCGACTTTCCATCAATGCGTCATAGTCGAGATCCGTTACATCGGGTCGTAACACTCTCAACCAGAGATGTTCTGTCCGAAATTCGGTCGGTACACGGAAATCTTCAGGAACGAACATCACTTGGTACCACCTTCCCTACCCAGGTGAACAAACGGGAGGCGGGTATCATACCCGCCTCCCGTTCCAGAATTGAATGTCTGTCCTCGAAGGTTACTCGTAGCGCAACGCCTCTGCGATCGGGACCGACGCTGCCGTCCGCGCTGGAACCCAGGTCATGATCGCCGCCGCGATGATCGATGCGCCGATGAAGAAGATCACCGTTCCCCACGGGATCACGAAGCCGGTGAACTCTGCTCCCTCCTGGAAGTCCTCGGAGTTGATCAGGTTGTACGACAGGATCAACGCCAGGACTGTGCCGCTAACGACACCGAGAATCGCGACGACCAGTGATTCGAGCAGGAACGAGAGCGCCACCATGTTGCGCTGGTAGCCTATTGCCCGCAGCATACCGATCTGCTGCCGTCGTTCGACGACGGAGCGGAACGAGATCACGCCGAGCGCCGCGATGCCAACGAACAGGCCAAGGCCCATGAATCCCTGAAGGAGCTTGAAGAAGCCGGTCTGGAAGGCGACACTCTCATCGATCTCATCCTGGATCGACGCCGCCTCGACACCGTTCGTCAGCAATGCGGATTCGATCTGCTTGGCCACTTCACCAGAGTTCGCGGCCGGGTGATTATCCAGCCGCACGAACAGGTTCGAGAAATCCGGTGTGCCGTAGAGGTCGGCGAAGACCTGCTCAGGCATGTAGAGGCCGAAGAGTGTACTGACACCAGCGTCGATGACACCGATGATCGTCACCGTTTCGGTCTTACCAAGCCGCTCGCTCTGCAACTCCACGGGGATGGCTGGAATCATCCCATCGATGATGTCTGCCTCCTTCGGAGCCGCGTAGCCGTCCGGATCGCCGCCGAACTCATCGTTTGTGAAGATGAAGCTATCGGCGATTGCGACCTTTTCGCCGCGCCGTAGCGCCTCCCAGACTGCTTCGTCGCTTTCATAGCCGGGTGCTCGGGCTTCGAGCGGGACGACGGCATTCTCCATGTAGGCCGTGTCCATCCCACCGATCGCATTATAGAAACTCCACTCGTCTTCGCCAGGGTTCCGCGCGCGAGTGTTTGAATAGGTGATGCCGTCGATTCGGCCAACCGCAGCGATCGCCTCCAGATTGACGTCGCTATCGGCTCCGCTCAATTCCTCGCGCAGGTCGCCAATTGGATTGGAAGGATTGGTTTCGACGCGAATGTCCCAACCTGCGTCGGCATCCTCAGTCGAGAAGAGTTCGATGAAGTTGGTGTTGATCGTCGTCAGTGTGACGAGTGAGAAGATCACCATCGAGAACATCGCGATCGTCAGACCAGTCCGCCCCTTCGACGCCAGTGGATAGGCGACGGCCGTCTTGAGTGCCGGTAGCCAGCGCGATGACAGCCGTCCGATCAGGCCCATCGCCCCTACCAGAACATCGGCATTCCACATGATGATCAGCGTCGAGAAGGTCACCATCGAGAGACCAGAGACGAAGAACATCTCGAATCCGCCGCTGCCGAGTTCGGGGAGGATGAAGTCGAGCGTGTCGATCGGCGTTAGCCAGAAGAACAACATGAACGCTGCGAAGAACGTGTAGACCGGACGCTTCGGCAGGTAGCGCGAGAAGAAGAGCGACAACCCGAGCGACAGGATAGTCAGGCCGGTAGAGAACCAGAAGATACTCTCGCTGCTGACGCCCTGCATCATCAACAGGACAGCAAACAGTGCGAGTGGAACGCCCCAACCAACGTAGTGGGCCAGCGTCCGAAGCAACCAGAGGGCTACTTTGACCGGGAACAGCAGCACGTTCCATATGAACTCGACCGGTAGCCAGATGATGGCACCGGCGATTCCGGCAAAGCGTGGCAGTTTGCGCCACCATCGCCATCGTGGTCGTTCACGTGCAGGTGGTGCGGAGTTATCCGGCAGGTCGCGGATCGCGGCAACGATATTGAGCCGACTGGAACGGACCGATGCGAAGATGATCGTCAGGAACGTCACCGTTACACCGAGCGAGTAAGCCACGACCAGCGAGCGGGCCGTCGCGTGTGGAGTGATGCTGAAGAAGTCACCAACCAGTTCGCCCATCACAAGCGCGATGACGAATGCGACGAGGACGCCAGCTGCAGAACCGATCAGTGCCGCTCCGAGGTCATAGGCAGTACCCTCAGCGATAAAGCCCTGAATCAGGTGTCTGCGCTTCATGCCGACTGCCCGGGCCATTCCCATCTCGGAGCGGCGCTCGGCGGCCAGCATCATGAAGATCAGGAAGATGAGCAGGATACCGGCTGCTGCCGAAAAGAGACCGAGGACGATGAAGAGGCTCATGAAGACGGCGCTGAACAGTTCCGCGCCTTTGATCGCATCCTGCTTGACCGGGTTGATTCCGAGTTGGTTGCCGCCTTCGATGTTGTCGAGTGCGGAACGTAGCGCAGGCTCGACGGCATCAGTCAGCTGCTCACCACTCTCGATGCCGCCAACGTTCGAGACAGCGATATAGCGCGCCTGGCCCTCAAGCCCGGTCAACGCCTGAACGAACGAGATCGGTGCCGATATTCCAAGGAGCTCACTGGTCTCACCAGAAGCATCGAGCCCGGTCAGGATCGATCCCTTGGCAATGCCACCGACGGTGACCTCGTGTTGTTGGTTCTCGAAGTAGAACGTGAGCGTGTCGCCGACCTGGGTTTCGGTGTTGGCGGCAAGGTCTTCTGAGATGACGACGGTACCTTCCGGCATCGACGCCAGGTCGATCGTCTGTCCATCTGGTGTTACAAGGCCACCAAACTCGTCCAACTGATCCGGATCGACACCTGTCAGGATGACGGATGGTTCCGAAAGTTGTGCGTCCAGATTGACGACTGGCACACCGACCGTCAGGATCGGCATGACACCTTCGACATCTGGATTGTCGGCGAGCGCCGTTCGGAGTTCATCCGCGATCGACGCAGGAATCGGCAGGTTGTTGACGGAGATTTGTCCCTCAGCGCCGGTAGTGCCGACGTAAGCGATCGTTTCGTCGACCTCGGCCAGTCCTTCGTACGACGCTCGCTTGATCGAATAGTCGATCGTATCGCCAGTCGTCAGCGACGCAGCGATGATAAGGGTCGAGAGCATCAGGCCGACCATAATCAGGATCGTCTGCGCCTTACGCCGTGGGATATTGCGGATTGCCATCTTGAAGATAACGCGATTTCGCAGTGCGATGACGACGGTCGTCAACAGGCACAGCACCATGATCGTGAGCGTCACGATCAGGATTGTCGTCATTGACAACCCAAAGATATTGTCCATGTGTCCTCCTGGCCTTCTGTCAGATTCTGGCTCCATGCTCAGTACGGTGAGCCAGGTGCCAGTCCGAAGCTATCGAGTGCGTGGGCGATGCTCGTGTCACCACCAATCAGTTACGACACTAGCCTTCGACCCCGGTCGCTTCGGACGATTCGACGCGGCCATCCTTCATCCGGATGATGCGGTTCGTCATCGCCCCGATGCGCGCATCGTGGGTGACGATCACAAACGTCTGCTGCTGGGTCCGGTTCAGTTCAATCATCAACCCCATGATGTCGTCCGCGGTTTCCGAATCGAGATCGCCGGTCGGTTCGTCCGCCCAGACGATCGCTGGCTCGTTGACGAGTGCCCGGGCGATCGTCACTCTCTGGCGCTGACCGCCAGAGAGTTCACCTGGCTTGTGGTTGGCCCAGTCGCCCAGCCCAACCCGTTCGAGGATCGCCATGGCACGCTGCCGGGCAGGCTTCGGCTTCGTGCCGGACACCAACAGCGGCAGTTCGACGTTTTCAACCGCCGAAAGAACTGGCAGCAGGTTATAGAACTGGAAGACAAAGCCCATATTGTGGGCGCGGTACTCGGTCCGGGAGTTATCGGACAGTGTGGCGAGGTCAGTGCCGTCGATCAGGATCTGGCCGTCGTTGATCGTGTCGAGACCCGACAGACAATTCAGCAGCGTCGTCTTGCCGCACCCGGAGGGTCCCATGATGGCGACCATGTCCCCACGCTCGACGTTGAAGTTGACACCCCTGAGCGCGTTGACGGTGATCTTACCGGTGCTATAGGTCTTGACGACGTTCGTCGCGTTGATGATGTGATCGCTGTGCGTCGCTGCACCTTCCGCGACGTTCGTTGACGAAGGCTGCTGGGTCGTGGTTGACATGCAGTCTATCCATCCATTTCTTTCCCATTCCCGCGATCCCCATTGAACGCAGGTTTCGCCGACTGATGAGGATCGTTGTCCCGTCCGTTCCCCGACGTGCGTGGACATCCGGTCACAGCCAGCATACGCTACTAATCGTATCGGTTTGCGATTGCGCGTTACAGCGGCTTGCGGCGGAATCGAATTGCACCAAAGGTCTGATTCGGCCTGTACTTTCGGACAGTCTCTTTGCGACGGATCAACGGTTGCAGATGCCTCAGTAATTGCACTATTGTGAATGCGCAGAATTTTAGAGCCTCCTGTCGAAGACTGACCTCGGATATCGCAATCTACACGATCCCAAAATGCATCAATGTTTGCTCGTATGACTATCGGCTGATACCATTCCCAGGTTATAGAATCGTCCGTACACCGCATCGCATTGAGTCGATCCATCGTCCAGTGCGCGGAGACATCGATATTCGTGGCTGGGCAGATACCTACGACAGCCGGTGGCAGTAACACCGGCGTTTCTTTATCTCACTCGGCCGTCGATCAGGGTGTGGTCCGCCGTGATGTCCTGCGGATTGCCTGGCCATCGATCCTCGAAAACCTGCTCCAGAGCGTTCTCGGCGTCATCACGATCTTCATGGTCAGCCAACTCGGTTCATCCGAAGTTGCAGCTGTTGGTGCCTCACAGCAACTTCAGATGCTCTTCATCTCGGCCTTCTTTGCCCTTTCGATGGGCGCAACGGTTATCGTCGCCCACGCATATGGCGCGCGACAGCATGACTCGATCGGCGTTGCTGCCAAGCAGGCGACGATTGCGACCGTCGTTCTTTCCAGCATCATCGCGATCATCGTATTCGCGTTCGCCGAACCGATGTTGCGCTGGATGGGAGCCGACAGCGAGGTCATCGCCCAGGGCACCCGATTCCAGCAGATCTCGGCGATCGGCTACGTCTTCATGGCGCTCATGTTCGTGCTGGGTGGAGCGATGCGTGGCGTTGGTGACACGCGAACGCCGATGCTCGTCACGCTTGGTATCAATGTCATCAACGTCGCCGTCGCCTGGCCACTGATCTTCGGCAAGCTGGGGATGCCTGCACTTGGGCTGGATGGTGCTGCCATCGCCCAGAACGTGTCGCGTTTCGTCGGGTTTGTCGTCCTGGCCTGGATTCTCGTTCGTGGCAAACGCGGTGTCAGTATCGCTGGTCGCGATGGCTGGCGACCGGACATCAGCTTTCTCAAGCGACTATCTGACATCAGCATTCCAGCGATGGGTGAGTCGCTGCTCCGTGGCGGTGGGCAGATCCTGTTCGTCGTCGTCGTCTTCATGCTGGGGACGGCCGTCGTCGCAGGGCACAACATCGCCCAGCAGGCGGTCTTCCTGTCGATGTTCCCCGGATTCGGATTTTCAATGGCAGCGACGGCGCTCGTCGGACAGTCGCTCGGTGCCGGCAATCCAGCGCGAGCGCGAGCCGCGACGTTGACGGCAACCCGTGCCTGCATCGTCTGGATGTCGGTGATGGGCGCGCTCTTCTTCATCTTCGCCGGCCCGATCATGGAGTTTTCGGCGCCCGACGATGCTGACCGGCAGCAGATCATCGACGCTGGTGTCTCGGCGTTGCGGGTGATCGCGTTTGCCCAACCATTCCAGGCGATTGGTTTTGTCCTGGCTGGTGCATTGCGTGGCGGCGGTGACACACGCTTTCCAATGTTCTCGACGGGAATCTCGATGTGGGTCTTCCGGATCCCGCTTGCGTACGTCTTCGCAATCACCCTTGATCTCGGTCTGGCTGGTGTGTATCTGGCAATGGCGACCGATAACGCGATCCTGATGGTGCTCAATATCTGGCGCTACCGGCAGGGTAAATGGACGACCAGTCGCCTCGCGATACGCC
>JBGSWU010000386.1:0-3517 GCA_041751795.1 Thermomicrobiales bacterium | reverse complement strand
TGGAGAACTGCATGTCGCCGCCGCAGGTTTATCGTGATGGACGCTTCCTGATGACGATGGGAACGCCCGGCTCATGGGGCATTGTCCAGACGCAACCGCAAGCGATCCTCAACGTGCTGGCGTTTGGCATGCACGTCCAGCAGGCGATTGAAGCCCCTCGTGTGCGCCATATGGGTGGTGACAAACTCTCAATTGAGGGACGGATCCCTGGCCACGTTGCCGGGGAACTGGCACGTCGCGGTCACGCCGTCACGATTCTGCCCGATTACACCTGGGCCGTCGGCGGGATGCACGGCATCATGCGTGATCCGGAAAGTGATGTCCTGATCGGTGGCGCTGATCCGCGACGGGATGGCTATGCGGTCGGCTGGTAACACGACCGCTGCCGGTCACGTCCTATCAACACGCGAAGCGATGAGTGGCTGCTTTTCTCGACCGAGACGCTCAATCAATCGAACGGCATGTTCCGGGCCGGGCAACGCAGCGATCTCCTGCTGAAGTTGTCCGGCCCGCGCGCAATATGCGGGGTTTTCCAGAACCTCGAAGACCGCCTGCCGAATGTCTTCAGGTGTGCGCTTGTAGCGGTCGAGCATCACACCGACGCCCAGATCAACGATCCGTTTCCCGTTGCGAAACTGATCGGCGCCCAACGGAATGACGACTATCGGCAGGCCAGTCGACAGTGACGCCATCGTCGATCCGTATCCTGCGTGGGTAATGAACATGGAGCAACCCGGGAATGGTTTCTCTCCATTCTGGTCAGCTTCGTTCTGTAGGGATGCTCTGGATGTCCGCCGCTTCCACGGTCACAATCGACGCGGCGGCCATCGCGAATCGTGATTCTTGCCCCGCACCGATCACCGCCTGAGCCAGACGGATCAATGCATGAACATCTCCACCGCCCGACGTTGACATTGAGCAGGATGCGCATGGTGATGTTCCGTTCCCGTCCGCCGTCGGCTCATTTCAGCTGCGTTGCTCAATGTAATGTATGGAAGAGCGGTCGATTCTAGCAGCTTGCGAACACGATTCTTGCAGTCAAGCCCTGTGATTTGATGTGCGCCTGAAATGCCAACCTTGTATGATTTACCACTTCCGTACACATGAGACGCATCTCATGCTCAACACATAAATCAGAACCAGCATCAACCAGAAATCCATCCGGCCAGGGATGGGTAATGGAACTTCAGCTTGACGTAACAAACACTTTAGCTCTGTCGGGTCGTTGATGGTTTCGGGGAGGTTACAGATGCGAGTCCTGTTCACCACCCAACCCGCGCTCGGCCATTTCCACCCGCAGGTTCCGCTGGCGCGTGCTCTTGCCGCTGCTGGACACGAGGTTGCGTTCGCATGCGCGGCGTCGTTCTGTACGGCCGTCGAAGCGAGCGGATTTCACGCATTTCCATCAGGGCTCGACTGGCGCGAAGAGGAGATTCTTGCGGCATTTCCTGACCTTGACCTTTTACCGCTTGGCCCGGAGAGGACGGCGTGGGTCTGGGGCAGAATCTTCGCCGGACGTACCGCTGAGATGATGGTCGACGATCTGCTGGTCCTCATCGCTGACTGGAAGCCAGACATCATCGTTCGCGAAACAGCGGAATATGGTGGTTGCGTTGCTGCAGAAGCATGCGGTTTGCCACACGCCGTCGTCCAGACGATCGCGTTTCGACGCGAGTTCGATGCCTGGGTTGCGCCTCCGCTGGAGCATCTGCGAATCAAGCACGGCCTTCCCGAAGGTCAGGCGCTCGACATGCTCCGCCGGTATCTCCACTTGTCGCTTGTTCCCGACGCGTTTCAGAATCCTGACGTTCCACTTCCCGCAACACACGTCAGCCTGCGACCCGATGTCTTCGACGCCTCCGGCGAGGAGTCGGTCCCGGACTGGGTCAACGGTCAATTGACTTCTCCGGTCGTCTACGTCACGCTCGGTACTGTCGTCAATCGCTATATTCCCGGACTGTTCGGCGCGATTATCGACGGGGTGCGCGATGCCGTTGGAACATTGATTGCGACGGTTGGTCGAAACGTTGATCCAGCGAGTTTCGGACTGCAGCCGCCTCATGTTCACATCGATCAATACATCCCGCAGAGTGCTGTCCTGCCTGAGTGTGATGCTGTCGTCACGCACGGAGGATCCGGAACCGTAATGGCCGCATTGGTGCACGGCCTTCCGATGGTTGTTATCCCAATCGCCGCAGATCAGCCAGCGAACGCGCAGCGCATCGCCGAGTTGAACCTTGGCCGGGTCGTTGGGCCGCACGAACGAACACCTGAAGCGATCGGCGAAGCCGTTCGAGCGATCCTTGATGATTCTGGCTATCGCGACCGGGTATGCGCGCTTCGCGACGAGGTTGCGTCACTGCCGGGATCCGATGCGGCGGTACATCTGCTGGAGCGAATCGCCAACGGCGCGAACCGGTAGTCTCTACCCGCTCACGCCATTGAACCCGTTCCGTTTTCGGTCGTTTACCCGTGTGCTGATACCTGAAGTCTGTTGTAGCGACGCATGACATCGATGAGCCGGTCCTGTGGTAGTGCATGGGCGAGATTACCGTCGCGACCAACCATTGTTTCAGCAGCAACCATCGCGTTGATGACGGCTTCCTCGGTCGCTTCCACGGTGGCTTGAAACGTCGGGGTCATGATGTCGTCCGAAAGGCGCGGCGATGTGATGAGCGATGGCGTATTGGGGTACGCGACGCGACACTCTCGATGGTTGGTAAAGGCAATGAGCAGGTCGCCGGACCCATTGCTGGCGACGGAGCCGACCCTGCTCAGGCCGAGCATGCCACGTCTGCACAACCGGCTGAGCTGGCGATCCGACAGCGGCAGGTCGGTGGCGATGACAACGATGATCGAGCCATCGCTGGCTGAACCGTTGCGGCTGGAGCCACGTTCGATTGTCAGGTCACTGATTTCTCGTCCGACCGGGACGCCGTCGATCATGAACTGCTCACGGCCGCCAAAGTTTCCCTGAACGAGAACACCGACGGTATAGGTCGTGCCGTCGATCTCGACGATCCGTGATGATGTGCCGGTACCGCCCTTGAACCCGAACAGCAGCATTCCCGTTCCGCCGCCAGTGTTGCCCTCCTCAACCCGCCCACCCGTCGCGTTGTCGAGCGCGTTCCAAACGTGATCGCGGGTGACATGCTGGCCAGCGGTGTCGTTCAGGAAGCCGTCGTAGGTTTCAGCGACGACCGGCGCCGACCATTCTTCCGGGCCGATTTCCGGATGCATCTGAACCTGCCACTCGACGGTTGCTTTGTGGACAGCGCCAACCGACAACGTATTGGTGATCATCACAGGTGAGGACAACAGGCCGAATTCGTCAATGTTTGCATGGCCGGTGATCTCACCTGCCCCGTTGAGAATCTCGATTGCTGCGGGAACCTGCTCCGCCCAGGCTGAGCCACCATGTGGATGAACGGCCGTGACGCCCGTTCGTGCTGGCCCGTCTCCAACGCGCAGCGGTCCGTCGCCGTGGATGACCGTTGTCTGGCCGACCCGCACGTCG
>JBGSWU010000385.1:0-5104 GCA_041751795.1 Thermomicrobiales bacterium | reverse complement strand
GTCTCGGCCAGCAGGTCGAGCAGGAGCGATGCTCGCGGATCACCACCGGGGTACAGACGGTGGCCGAAGCCGGGAAGGTCCTCACCACGGCGCATCCGCTGGGCAATGACGGCCCCCGGATTCCCGTCGCGGCGAACTTCTGCCAGCAGGCTCTCGACCTGGAGGCTGGCAGCTCCGTGTCGCGGGCCACTGAGCGCGGCCAGTCCACCAGTGATGGCCGCATACAGCGGTGCGCGTGCCGAAGCGATACAACGAACTGTGAACGACGAGACATTCAGTTCATGGTCGGCGCTGACGATCAGCGCTGCGTTGAGGAGACGCGCCGCGCCGTCCACGTCCGGTGCCAGACCGTGCTGGAGTGATTCGGCGAGTGAACCCGTACGCCACGCTCGTCCTGTGACGATGCCAGTGAAGCCGCGGACGATCGTGGTCGCTGCCCGTATCACCGCTTCCGGTCTCACATCGTAGGCGGCCAGATCGTTCGCGGCCAGCATTGGCAAAAGCATCAGAAAGCGGCCAATCCGTTCCAGGTGGCTGAATACTTGCTCCCCAGCGTCGACACCCTCGCCAGCGTCGAAGACGTTGGTGTCGAGATCGCTGGTCCAGAGGAGTGCTGCGACCCGTTCGACCGATTCGTTCCGCGCCAGTTCAATCGCGTCGTGACCGCGGTAATACAGTCGCTCGTCCTCGATGAGCGTGATCGCGGACTCAAGGACGGGCATTCCCGAGTTCAGCGCTGTCTCGACGGCACGCGCCGGTTGCCTGCGTAGTCGCGGACGGTCACGTAGTCGTTCGACCTCGACACGATGGTAGCGCCGGGCGCGAGGATCACCGGGAACTGGCTCAGAGCGCAGCAACCCACGGCTGACGTAGGCGTACAGCGTTGCCTGGCTGACGCCCAGCGTCTGCGCGGCTCCCTCTGCGGTCAGGAACCTCGGGTCGGTCTGCACGACGATCACCACCAATATATTGATTCAACAATCAAGATTGACGACATTGATTATCGTCGATATCGTCGGGCCATGACAACGTTTCAACGCAGGCACAGCCCAACTAGGAGATCAAGATGGTGAGTGACAGTAGAACCGTTCACGCTGGGTTGGACGGTATCGTCGCAGCGGCAACGAGATTGAGTTCCGTTGATGGATTAGCCGGGGAATTGATCATCGGTGGCTTCGCGCTTGAAGACCTCGCACCACGAGCGACGTTTGAAGAAACCGTTCACCTGCTCTGGCACGATCGATTGCCGTCCGAACCGGAACTGGAAGCTATCCGATCAGCGCTGGCGATGCATCGCACGTTGCCGGAACAGGTGCTGGCAGTTCTCGGGAACGCTGCAGGTCGTCGGGTTCCCGCGATGGACGCGTTGCGAATGGCGACCGGGATGCTCGACCTGGGCGACAGCGACGATCTCATCGAGCAGGCGCAGGTTATCCTCTCCAAACTGCCGACGATCGTCGCCGCGTACCACCGGCTATCGAACAATCAGGAGCCTGTTGCTCCCGATCCCGATTTCAGTCATTCCGCCAATTACCTCAGGATGCTGACTGGAACACAACCTCATCCAGAGCAGGTGCGGGCGCTGGAAACCTATCTGAACACCGTTGTCGACCACGGACTGAACGCCTCGACGTTCGCGGCCCGGGTCATCATTGCTACCCGTTCCGACCTCGTCTCAGCCGTCACCGGGGCAATTGGCGCGCTGAAAGGTCCGCTGCACGGTGGCGCACCGGGTCCAGCCCTCGACATGGTCTTCGAGATCGGAAGCATCGAGCGCGCCGAAACAATCCTGCGTGAAAAACTGGCGAGTGGCGAACGGCTCATGGGCTTTGGCCACCGGGTCTACCGCGTTCGTGATCCCCGCGCCGATGTCCTCGCTGCTGCCGCAACGCGCCTTTACGAATCCGGCAGTGCCGACGCGGGGCTCTACGATCTGGCCCGTGATGTTGAGCAGATCGCCCTCCGGCTGCTGGAAGAGCATCGTCCGGGCCGCAACCTGCAAACCAATGTCGAGTACTACACAGCGCTTCTGCTGCATGGCCTCGACATGCCGACTGAAATATTCACACCGACGTTCGCGATCAGTCGCGCCGCCGGCTGGATCGCGCATTGCTTCGAACAACTCGCCACAGGCCGGATCATCCGTCCCGAATCGATCTACGACGGCGAAACAGACCGGCAGTGGGTGCCTCTCGGGGAGCGCGCGACATCGACCGTCAGGTAATGCGCGGCGGTTAATCGAACGCAACCTGTGTACGGGAATCAATGGAAACAGCTATCGACGGCGGCTCAGGGCGTCAGCCACTTGCTGCCAGTCGTGGCTCGTCAGACATGTCCAGGAAGTTAGTGGCAGGTTGGCGGAGCATGCGGTCGCATTCGACCTGGACGATTGGAATGAACCATCCGTCGGCCGCAACGCGTTCGGACGTGAAATTGCCAGCACGCCGCCAGATCATCATGAAGACACGCTCAACCACGTCTTCAGCCTGCGAATGTGAGCATCCCCGGCTGATCGCGTGCCCGAGCGCACTCGAACCATGTCGATCGTAGAGTTGCTCCAAGGCAGTCGTATCCCTCAGCGCACATCGGCTGATCAGGTGGTAATCCGTCACCTCGTACTCCAGGCCCCGTGTTGCTTGCGCGATTCGCAATTGACGTTGTGGTCAGTTGGAAATCGACGACGCAAGATTACGGCCAACCTCAAAATCGCTAGTTTACGCTCAGATTTGCGTACGAGTGACATGGCTGGTGATAACCATCTGCCAGCACCTGCTACACGGTTGCTTTCTGCGAAAATAGCGGCGATTCTGGCGATTGACCAGATGCCCATCTCGTGCTAATCTATAACCAGTTGTTTTTAGAACGAGGTGGTTATAATGCATGGTGACCAACTCAGTATTGTGTTTGGAGCCCTCGCTGATCCGACACGGCGGGAAATTCTCGCGCGATTGACCCAGGGTGATGCAACCGTTGCCGAGCTTTCCGCTCCGTTCTCGATGTCACAGCCAGCGATCTCCAGGCATCTGAAGGTGCTTGAGAAGGCTGGGTTGGTATCGCGACGGCGGCGAGCGACGGCACGCCTCAGTCACCTTGAGGCCGAGCCACTACGGGACGCGACCGAATGGCTCGCGAAGTACCGCGAGTACTGGGACGAGAGCTACGACCGGCTCGACGTGTTGCTGGCGTCGCTTCAGGACGAGATGCCATAACCCCATTGCCGCGAAGCGATTTGATCCTGAAAGGACGTCTCAATTGGGGAAGACCCAGATCATCGCCGAGCCGGGAACACCGTTCCTGCAGATCATCAGGGAATTTGACGCGCCCAAAGAATTCGTGTTCCGCGCTCATACTGATCCGGAATTGCTCGTCCAGTGGCTCGGACCGCGTGGACTAGAGATGCAGGTTGAACGCTACGAGGTCCGCGACGGTGGCACCTGGCGCTACATCCACCGCGACTCCGACGGCAACGAGTACGGCTTCCACGGCGTCTTCCACGGGACACCATCGCTCGACGGGATCGTCCAGACGTTCGAGTTCGAGGGCGCTCCGAACCACGTCATGCTGGAGTGGCTCAGCTTCGAGGAGCGCGACGGCAAGACGACACTACGTGCCAACTCCGTCGCCCAGTCGGTCGCCGACCGCGATGTAATGGTTGAATCCGGCATGGAGTCGGGCGTTGTTGAGGGCTACGAACGTCTCGACGAACTGTTCGCGACGTTGACTGCAAAGGGCTAATTTTCCGGGGCGTCGGGATTCGGGATTCGGGGGTATCGAAGCCGCTGCTTCTGTCAGCCATACCCGGTTCCCGAATCCCAAATCCCCACGAAGAAAGGACCAACCATGGAATGGAAACTTGAAGTTGTCGTCATGCCCGTCAGCGATCTGGATCGGGCTAAGCAGTTTTATGCCGAGAACGTCGGCTTTGTTGTCGATCATGACACGCGCATCAGCGATGATGTCCGGGTTATCCAACTCACCCCGCCCGGTTCGGCCTGCTCTATTGTGATGGGCAAGGGCATCGCTGAATCGACGCCTGGCTCAGTTCAGGGCATTCAACTCGTCGTCGCCGACATCGAAGCTGCCCGAGCAGAACTTGTCGAACGGGGAGTCGATGTCAGCCCGGTTCGGCATGTTGGCTCGGACGGCGTCTGGGCCGATGGGCACGGCGGGCCGTGGAACTCGTTTCTGTTCTTCAGTGATCCGGACGGCAACGGCTGGTCTGTTCAGGAACGGCCAGCATAAGTGCCAGGATTTGGGAAACGGGAAGGAAGCGAATCTTCCCCCGTTTCCCTCCGATGTCCCGCACTACCGCACGACGAAGCTGATCAGTCGTCCCGGTACGTGGATCTCCTTTACCACCTGCTTGCCGTCCAGCCATTCCTGGATCGTTGCGCTGGCGCGGGCAGCGGCCAGGGCGTCGGCGTCGGTGGCGTCGGCGGGCAGTTCGATCCGGTCGCGGACCTTGCCGTTGACCTGGACTGCGATCTCGATCGTGTCAGCAGCGGCCAGTGTTTCGTCCCATTCCGGCCACGATTGCGTGTGGACCGAGAAGGGCTTACCCAGTCGGTGCCACAGTTCCTCGGCCAGATGGGGCGTCAGCGGAGCCAGCATCAGCGCCAGTGATTCGGTCGCCTCGCGCCAGGCTGCGGTGTGGGCGACCGGGGTGTCCTTCGCCTTCATCAACTCGTTGACGAACTCCATCAGTTTAGCGATGGCCGTGTTGTAGGCGAAGACCTCGATGTCAGCCGTCACGCCGCCGATCGTCTGGTGGGTCGTTCGCCGCAGGTTGCGGGTCGCCTCGTCGTCACGCTCCTCGGTGGCGTTCCCTGCCGTCTCCGTCACGACGCCGTAGGCACGGTCCAGGAAGCGTTGCGGACCGGCGATGCCTCGTGAGTTCCAAGGGCCACCCTGGTCCCACGGTCCCAGGAACATCAGGAACAGCCGAACGGTGTCAGTTCCCAGTTCCGCGACCAGATCATCCGGGTCAACGACGTTCCCGCGCGACTTGGACATCTTCTCGTTGTCCTCGCCCAGGATGATGCCCTGGTTCATCAGACGCATAAACGGCTCGTCGAAGTCCACCAGCCCGATGTCGCGCATCGCT
>JBGSWU010000384.1:0-5492 GCA_041751795.1 Thermomicrobiales bacterium | reverse complement strand
CTCGGGCTGATCCGGTATTTTCAGGAGCAGTACGATCACGCCAGGGAGTTAATGGAAGAGTCGCTGGCGCTAGCGCGGGAAATGGGCGATCGACACAGCGAAGCGATTTCGCTGGGGAATCTCGGGCTGGTCGCCTTCGCGCTCGGCGACTACGAACGTGCGGCGACGCTGCAACACGAGGTTCTGCTGATGCGCCGCGAACTCAGCAACCAGTCCCACCTGGCGACCACGCTCGACAAAGTCGCGATGATTGCCGCCGCAACCGGATCACCGATCCGTGCCGCTCGGCTGTTTGGTGCCGCCGACGCGCTCCGCGCCGAGATTGGCGGCACTGTCCTGCCCAACGACCGCGAGATACTCGACCGCTCGATCGCAGATGCCCGTAAGCAGGTGAGCGACGTCGCCTTCGAGACCGAATGGGAAGCGGGATCCGTGCTCAACCCCGACACCGCGATCGACTACGCGCTCGACGACGAGTGGCTTCCTGCGACGACACGCTGACATCGCCACGGCACGACGACGGATACATCATCCCCTGGAGGTCAGGAGCAAGAGAACGACAATCTCCGCCGTTCGTCTATGATGTCCACTGTCGCCTGCCGAACATCGGATAGCGTTCTGATGGCGCGTTCGGACTCGACGGGGATGGAATCTTGCGTGACAGTGTTATGAACGATGGAGAAACTGGTGACACGGCACGATTCCGTGCCGGTTGATGGGAGGAATCGTGCTTACACTCGGTTATAAGGCATCAGCAGAGCAGTTCGGCCCGCGTGAACTGCTGGAATACTCGGTGATCGCCGAAGAGGTCGGCTTCGACTCGGTCGTCATGAGCGATCACTTCCAACCCTGGCGGCATACACACGGCCACTCGCCGTTCTCGTTTGCCTGGCTTGCGGCACTTGGCGAGCGGACTAGTCGCGTCCGGCTCGGAACGAGCGTTGTCACGCCGACCTTCCGCTACCATCCCTCGATCGTCGCCCAGGCGATGGGAACGCTCGGCTGCCTCGCACCTGGGCGCGTATTCCTCGGCGTCGGCACCGGTGAGTCGTTGAATGAGATCCCATCGATCGGGATCGAGTGGCCGGACTTCAAGGAGCGCTTCGCCCGGCTACGTGAGGCAATCACGCTGATGCAGCGCCTCTGGACCGAAGAGCGGGTCACGTTCGAGGGCAAGTACTATCAGACACAGAACGCAACCGTCTATGACCGGCCAGAAGAGGGCATCCCTCTCTATGTCGCTGCCTCAGGGCCGACCGCCGCCCGGCTGGCAGGCCGCGTTGCCGATGGGTTCATCTGCACGAGCGGCAAGGCACCGGAGCTGTACTCCGAAACGCTCGTCCCGGCTGTTGCGGAAGGCGCAGAAAAGGCAGGCCGCGACGCCAGCAAGCTCGAAATGACGATCGAGATGAAGGTCTCCTACGACACCGACAAGCAGCGTGCGATGGAGGACACCACCCACTGGGCGGCACTCGCGCTTTCCAGCGACGAGAAGACTGGCGTCGAGGACCCGCTTGAGATGGAGCGCCTGGCCGATGCCCTCCCGGTCGAGCGTGCCGCAAGCCGCTGGATCGTCTCCGACGACCCGGATGAGCAGGTCGAGAAGATCAAGACCTACATTGACCTCGGCTTCACCCACCTGATCTTCCACGCCCCAGGCCCCGACCAGGAGCGCTTCCTGCGCCTCTACGGCAAGGACGTGCTACCCAAACTACGGGCGCTCTAAATACGTCATCTGGAGGGGCCGGGCTCGTTCCCGGCCCTGTCCACACCCCACCCACTCCACCCAGTCCACAATGCACACCACTCGACATTAGCGCTACATCGCAGATGCCAACCAGAGGGGCCGGGCTCGTTCCAGACTATCCCTTTTGGCGGATCGTGTAGCAGCAGCGGTGGTCGCCGCTCATCAGGTGGCAGGAGCGTTCGACATCGGCGTCGAGCAGGCGGCGGTAGGTTTCCAGTTCGTAGAAGCAGGCCTGTGGGAAGACCGATGCGATCCGCTGGATCGCGCAGTTGTACTGGTTGACAACGAACTCGCCCGGGCCGACCTTTTCCCAGCTCGCCAGGTAGCCCAGTTCGTCCATCCCGGACGCGAGTGCCGCGACGCGATCGTCGAACGTCCGCGCGCGATTGACGCGTTGGCGCAGATAGTCGAACGTTCGCTCGGCCCGCCGGTTGAACAGCATGTCGACCTTTTCCGGGCCATCAAGGTGGATCAGGTCGCTCAGGAACTCAACTGCGATTGAGTCGTACTGGTTGGGGAAGAGATTGTCGGAGGCTGCCGAGAGACGGTATACCCGCACCGGCCTGCCGACTGGCTGGCGAATCGAATCAGCCGTGATCAGGTCTTCGCGTTCGAGCGCCGTCAGGTGCTTGCGGACCGCCATTGTCGTGATTCCGAGGACTCCGGCGAGCTGATCGGCGGTCTGCCCGTCCGACCGCTTGAGGACATTCAGGATGTAGCCACGGGTCTTGCCACGTGGCTGCGGCGCGCTGTCCTGTCCTGTGCCTCGCGTTGTCACCGTTTCGGCCCGCCACTGGTTTACGCTCTCATCGACCGGTCATCATAACATAAAGCATATCGCGATCCGTCGTTCGGTTGCCGTCGAAATCAGGACTGATGGCACCCTCGAAGGCGGCTGACTGCGCAACCGCCGCTGCTATACTCGACGCATCGTCGCGCATGTTTTCGTCGCCATGTTCTCGATGCAGGCAGGGATATACATGCAGAACCGCACTGGTGTCGTTTGAGTCGATCGTAGTCGCCAGCCAGTCGGGGCGTGGATGTTGAAGGCAAGAGCAATCGCCATGAACCCCGAGCGACATGCTGCAATGGGACGTGAAAATATAACCCAGATGAGTGGTGGCACGGTCACTTCACTCGATGTGCCCGATGACGATCCGTTTCCTGATGGATACGCGTTCGTCGTAACGCCGCCCGGAACGGGCGCGCGACTGCTCGCAGCATTGTCGTATGTCGCCTCGTTCGGGTTGATCATTCTCCTCAGCAGGCCACGTCGTCGCTTCACGCTGCTGCATAGCCGTGTCGCCTTTCCGCTGCATATGCTGCGCTTCCTCTGGGCAGGCGGAATGCTGGCCCTCTGGTGGAACTCCGACGCTCGCAGCGATACGTCGTATACCGGTGACGATTACCTCCTTGACATAGGTCTGTTGCTCATTGCTGGTATCCCGAGTCTGTCAACACTGCAAACCGATTCGCTGCCATGGGTCGTCACTCCACTCGTTGCCTGCTGGATGCTGTCTTTTGTTGGGATCATCCTCTCGCTGATGGGGCGCACGGCTGATTTTCACGCCTTTACCCACTCCGATTGGAGCGATATCTCCAGCTACTGGCGGGGTTGGCGCTTGTCTCCGGAAGAGGAGCGTATGCAGGCCCGTCGCGCGCGTGCCCGGCACGTTGAGCGGCTACAGCGCACGACGAAGGTGATGGGGGTCGAGCGCACCCGGCGTGAACGGATCACCGTGATCCAGGATCACCTGTCACAACTTCAGGCCGAATACGATCACATCAACCAGTTGCTTGCGCTCGGCGAAATCAGCCAGCGTCGCTACGACGTCCTGACTGCCGATATGACGGAGGAGATCGCCAATCTGCGGGCAGAGCAAGGCGAGATTTCGAAGCGCGCTGCCAATCCACGCAAGATGCCGACTCCAATGCGAGTCAACCGCCTCGACCGAGCTCCCGAGAGTGCGGTGAACATGGTCGCAATCGTCACGCCGTCTGGTGTCCCGCTCTTCACCTACGGCACGTTTGCGCTTGATGAGGCGCTCGTCGGCGGTATTCTCTCAGCGTTCGACTCGATCAGTGAAGAAGTCTTTGGCTCGCGTGTTCACAAGACCGAACTGGCCGAAGGGCACGTTCTGCACTTCGCGCATGGCGAGCATGTCGTTATCCTGGCGGTGTTTATCGAAGAGCCATCGCCGCGTCAGATCGAGCAGCTACGGAGCATGCTGACGACGTTCGAGGCGGCCAACAACGGCCCGCTCGCTCGTCAGCAGTACGACACCCAGTACCTGCATGAGATCCATCCGCCGTTCACCTTTGAGCAACGGCCAGCACGAGATGCCGTCGGGTAAGCGTCGTTGATCGACCCAGCAGCCTGGGTCAGGGCATCTGTGGCGACATCCGACGAAGGAGATCAACTTCGGCACTTTCCGCTTCGTCAGCCAGTGTTTCAGCGTCAGCGTCGCCCGACAGGCCGGTACGCCAGCGGGCAGAGCGGGTGCGAAGTTCGATGCCGGTGTCGCGGATGTGTTCGCGTGCCTGGCGGCCCGGTTGTGGAGCAAGCAGCCAGGCCACGAAGAAGCCAACGAGTGCGCCGAGGCCGAAGCCACTCAGGAGAGACAGCGATGACGTGTCACCACTTGGGTCGCGCAGGTACTGCTCCCAATCGATGTCACGTAGCGACGACAGTACATCACGAGTGTCCAGCCTCTGTGCGCTCGTCATCGCCTTGTCTCCCTCCTGGCATGTACGCTCCCCGGCGGGGCGATCCTCAACCGTTACTTAAGCAGCTTTGCCGCGGTCTTACGCTCGGATCCCTTGTCACGGCCAGTGACGGTCTTCATCATCATCCGGCCCTTCGCGACGGTGCCGTAGACGGAAATGATCGGCGATGCCACTTCCTCGGTGACGAAGTCGGTCGTTCCCTTGACCCGGTGCAGCGTTTCCAGCGTCGTTTCCTGGAGATCGACGACCTTCTCCATGATTGGCACGATCTTGCGCCGGACGACGATGACCAGGTAGGCGACTGCCGCAGCGATCACCGCCATCAGCAGCGCCACAACAACCATCAACAGTCCGAAGAGGACGATGACAATGTCACGCGCCCGTTCGAGGAACGACTGGTCGCTACCGCCGCCGTAATACAATCCGACGATTGCCGCAATGAGCAGTACAAGGACCAGTACGCCACCAAGTATGGCTTTCCACATGAGCTTTCCTTCCGCGCGCGTCTTGATATCACCAGACCCATGTCGCAACACTGGTGCCGTCCGGCAGACGGACTTTCACAAATTGTCGCATGGATACAGGGTACACGCTGAACACATCATGCGGAAGTGACGGCACCGGGATTATTCGTCGGTTGCCCACGGGGCGGTGAAATACCAGGCCAGTGCCAGCAATCCAGTGGCGCCAAGCGTCGACGCGACAAGCGGGACGCTCCCGATCCGGCCCAGTTCCAGACCCATCGCGACGCCGAGGATATACCCCAGGAAGAACCCCACGATGGCCGACGTCCAGAAGATCGGCCATTGCCAGAGGCGCCGACCGACGACGGCATGAAAGCCACAGCCGTAACAGGTGGCGATCACCAGGCTCAGGATGATCGACGGGGACATGCTGCGTCTTGCGTCTGGGATGGCCCAGGGAGGGAGAAGCGGACATCGTGGCCCCCTCGTAGGGGCCGTGTCGTGTACCGGCCCGCGCCGTGAGGCGCCCGGTTCTCCACCCGTTCATGTGCCGA
>JBGSWU010000383.1:0-11875 GCA_041751795.1 Thermomicrobiales bacterium | reverse complement strand
CTTTCCGGATCACGCATGATGCCGTGCATCCCGCCGACGGCCCAGGTGTAATCGGGCAGAATCGTGACGGCGTGACCGCGACGTGCCAGTTCCCCGGCAACGTGGCCAGGGATCCGTCCCTCAATCGAGAGTTTGTCGCCGCCCATGTGGCGCACCCGCGGGGCTTCGATCGCCTGCTGGACGTGCATGCCGAACGCCAGCACGTTGAGGATCGCTTGCGGTTGCGTCTGGACAATGCCCCATGAGCCGGGCGTTCCCATCGTCATCAGGAAGCGTCCATCACAATAGACCTGCGGCGGTGACATGCAGTTCTCCATCTGCTTGCCACCTGCCAGGGCATTCGGGCTGTTCGGGTCGAGATCGACCCAGTTCATGAAGTTGTTGAGCATCAGCCCCGTTTCGCCAGCCATGAAGCCTGATCCGAACGGATTGCCAAGCGACTGGGTGATGTTAACTGCCATCCCGCTCGAGTCGGCAGCGGCGAAGTGCGTCGTATGCTCGCCGTTGCGACGTGTCAGCACCTTGCCGGCTGCGACAGCGCGGGGATCTCTGGACTCCGGCGACGCGAAATTTTCGCCCGGTCCGAATGCGGCCCGTTCGGGATTCACCTCACGGCGACGTGCTGCAAGGTAGCCATCATTGAGAAGGTCGTTCTTGTCGACATCGTCAACCATCGTGTACGCCATACGGTCGGCAATCGCGAGCTTGACGGATTCGACGAACAGGTGCAGGTAGTCGGCGGAATTGTGTCCCATCCCGACCAGATCATCGTCTTCGAGCATCTTCAGCGTCTGGAGGTACTGGAAGCCTGCGCACGGTGGTGGCGGCGCGTAGACCTGATATCCCCGAAACTCGACCGAGAGCGGCTGCTGCCACTTGACCTGAAACTCGGCCAGATCGCGTTCGCTCAGGAAACCACCAGCTGTGCGGACCGAGGACACGACTTCGCGCCCCAGCGCACCGTTGTAGAACTCGTTGATCCCGCCCTCAGCCAGTTGGCGCAACGTCCGAGCCAGTCTCGGCTGGCGCAGGAGGCTTCCTGCAGTCGGAGCGATTCCTCCTGGAAAGAACGTCGCCATCGCATCCGGCGTGTTACTGATGTTGCTTTTGCCGATGCCAAAGAATTCGACGTTGCGGTAGGAGATCGGAGCGCCGTTCTCCGCCAACCTGATCGCGTCGGCGAAGACGCGCTCTGCGGACATCGTCCCGTACCGTTCGAGCGCCGTCAGCCACCCTGCGGGTGCGCCAGGAACGAGCATCGCTCGCGGCCCTGACTCCATCGCATCGGACGTCATGTTGTCGATCGTCGCCTCGTATGGTGCGCCACCCGAGTAGTCCAGAATGATCGGCTCGGTCGCACCGGGCAAGGTGATCGACATCATCCCATCACCACCCAGGCCCGACATGTATGGCTCGACGACGTTGAGGGTCGCCGCGACGGCGACGATGGCATCGACAGCGTTGCCACCATCCATCATCACCCGAAGGCCAGCCACCGACGCCAGGTAGTGCGCTGACGAGACCATCCCGTTACTGCCCATGATGGGCGGGCGATGATTCGGATAGGTGGTCGTCACAGGTACTGTCCTTTCGATGATGCATCTATTTGAAAGGGGTAGCGATTACTCCACTGGCAATCCGGCGGCGCGCCAGGCGTCCATCCCGCCGACAACGTTGATGACGTTGGAATATCCACGCTTCTTGAGTGCACTTGCGCCGAGGCTGCTGCGGTAGCCTGCGGCGCACATCACTGCTACCGGCCTGTCCTTGTCCAGCCCATTGTCACCTCGGACCAGCGGGCCGACCGGGATGTTGTGAGCGCCAGCGACGTGACCGCCGTCCCACTCGTCTTCATTGCGGACATCGAGCAATTGCAAATCCCCAGAGCCCAGCCGGGCGTTGGCGGAACGAGGATCCAGTTGATCGATATCCTCGACGGCTACATCGTTCGAGCGCCACGCATCGGCGTCCGCGACGGCATACCCACTGACGTTGTCGAGGCCAATGCGAATCAACCAGGTGGCCGCTTCTTCAGCATCGGCTGCGTCTGCAACGACCAACACGATCGGACGCTCGTAGGACACAGCCCACCCGGCCCAGTTCGGCAGGCTCGGCCCCAACCCGATGTTCAGCGAACCGGACAGGAACCCGGCACCGAATTGCTCGGCTTGCCGGACATCGAGGAGTGTCGTCGAGCCCTGCTGCTGTATCGTCTTCAACTCATCCATGCTCAGCGGAGTGAGGGATGGGATTCCGCCGAGGATCGCCGGACCGCGCCTGTTGAGTTGCTTCATCACAGGAAAATACGGCGGAGGTTCCGGCAGGCCTTCGAGGATCATTGCGACGAACTGCTCCTGCGACGCTGGCTGGAACGCGAAGTTGAAGCGTTTTTCCTGCCCCATCGTCGTGCTCGGATCGTTGCCGATTGCTTTGCCACACGCCGAGCCTGCGCCGTGCCCGGGATAGACGATGATGTTGTCGTCGAGCGCCATCAACTTGTCGTGAATTGAATGATAGAGAGCGGTCGCGAGTTCGCGTGTCTGCTCAGCACCGAGAAGATCAGGGCGGCCAACGCTGCCAACGAAGATCATGTCGCCGGAGTACAGCGTTGGTGCGTCGTCTGGGCGGGCCGTATCGGTGACGAGGATGCAGATGTGCTCGGGAGTATGACCCGGTGTATGCAGGACTTCGAATCGCAGATCGCCAACCTCAAGCACATCACCATCGTTGACAGGATTGTGCTCGAACTCGCTGCCGCCAATGGCACTGAGATGAACTGTAGCGCCGGTTCGATTGGCGAGTTCCCGAGCGCCAGACGCGAAGTCAGCGTGGATGTGCGTCTCGAAGACATGAGCAATCGTCAGACCCTGGGCAGTGGCAGTGTCGAGATACACCTGGACATCACGACGCGGATCGATGACGACCGCCTGTCCGCCAGATCCAATCACGAATGACGCCTGTGCCAGTCCTTCAGTGAATATCCGCTGCATGAACATGGACTGCTCCTTCATCTACTGCCTGGGCGCGGCTGTCCTCACCTGTCATGGACAGCTGATCCAATTAGCAGTTTCAACGCATTGTTTGTCGCTCCAGATTGCCCTACCAGTATACGGCCAAACGGCGTACTGCTCACCTGTCACGCGCTACGATCGACCCATGATCGTTGTCCATACGATGGCAACAGGACGGCTATCGCGGCGGCAGAGCTTCCAGCAGCCGGTCGATGTCGACGATGGTGTTGTAGAAATATGGCGACACCCGGAAACCCGCCGGACGCTGTGTTACAGAAACCTTGGCTCGCTTGAAGTGCCGGAACACCTCATCATCGTGTTTCTGATCGTCGCTGGTGAATGTCATGATCTGCGAGCGACGGGCTGGGTCAAGGTCAGAGACAACGCGATAGCCAGCCGTCGTCACTCCGTCGGCCAGTTGGTCGAGGAGGCCAAGCGTGTGTTCGACCGTCCGTGCTGGACCGACTTCCGTGATAAGGGACAGCGAAGAGTGCAAGGCCGTCATCCCGGCTTCGTTCAGCCCGCCAGTCTGGAAGCGAGCCGCGCCATCGCGCCAGTCAAGATGGTATTCCGGGTCGTCGAACGGGGCCTTGACTGACAGACGTCCGGCATAGGTGACATGTAGCCGCTCGATCGCTCCTGGCGCAAAGACGACGACGCCCAACCCGAACCCAGCCATCAGCCATTTGAAGCAATGTGCGGCAATCGCGGTCACACCTAATCCGGGGACATCCAGCGGCTGCACGCCAAGTGCCTGGGTCGCGTCTACGAAGAGTTCGATTCCTCGTTCCTGGCAGAGAGCACCGAGCGACTGAAGATCGTTGCGGTATCCATCGATGTATTCAACGTAGGAGATCGCGACGACGCGTGTCCGGTCATCCATCGCGGCTTCGATCAGACTCAGGTCCGCTCGCCCTTCAGCGTTGCGAGGAACCAAACGAACCTCGACGCCGATGCGCTGGAGGTTGCGGAAGGGATAGACCACCGAGGGATACTCGTCTTCAAGGATGAGGACGTTGTCACCATCACGGTAGTCGACGCCGTTGGCGAGCATGTTCATGCCGTCCGCCAGTGACGGAACCCAGGCGACCATTCCCGGCTCAGATTGCGTCAGCGCAGCAATCATCCGTGCCGTTTCCGCTGGAATATCACCTCGGTCTGTTTCGAAGAAATTAGGAGCATCGCCGATTCCTGCTGACCATGCCTGCATCGCCCGAACCGTCCGTTGGGGAAACGGGCCGTACGACGCGTTATTGAGGTAGGACCACTCGGTCGTGAACGGGAACTCCGCCCTGAGCGCCTGTACGTCGATCGCTTTGGCCACCAGTCTCCTCCAACCCTCGTTGACTGCGGCGATTCATGATGTGCGCGCATCATAGCAACAGATCCACGATAGCAGCGGATCGAGAGCGTTTACACGATCGTCGCATCGCGATGGTTGCACCAAGGGGCTCAGGAACGTATCATTGGAATATGTGAATAGTTATTCATCTTTGAGACAGGGTATCAAGAGGGTTCGCGATGGCCAGACCAAAACGATCTGAACAACTTCAGCCGCTGTACGACGATGCATCTGGCGTTGTCGATATCGTTAAAGTGCGCGCGGCGCGGGCCGGACTGCCGGATGTCGAGCAGACGCAGGCCTTGTCCGCCCTGTTCGGCGCGCTTGCCGACCCGAACAGAATCAGACTCATAGCAGCACTCGACAGCGAAGAACTGTGCGTCGGCGACCTGGCCGCTACCGCCGGTATCAGCCGGTCGGCAACATCGCACCAGTTGCGCATTCTACGCTCGCTTGGGCTGGTACGCACCCGTCGTGTCGGGCGTGTCATCTACTACGCCCTCGACGACGACCATGTGCGAGTGCTGTACCGCCAGGCACTCGATCACGTCGAACACGGTGTCGAATCGGGAGGCGACGAGTGACCGACGAGGGACAGGTTGTCCTCAGTTCCAACGCGGCAAGCGGAGCGCTGGACTGCCCGAACTGCGCCGAACGAGTCGCGACGAGATTGCGCGACGTACCGGGAATTCAAATGGTCACACTCGATGCCGAGTCGGTACCAACGCGGCTTCTCTACACCTATGAGACCGATACGGTCAGTCCGGACACAATCGAGAAACTGGTGTCTCAGGAACTCGTCGACAACGGGGAGCATTACGTCCACCAGGTTCTCGCGATCGAGGGGATGGATTGCGCCGATTGCGCTCTGACGCTGGAACGTGGCGTCGGGCGGCTGACTGGTGTTGAAGAGGCAAGCGTCAACTTTGGTGCCGCACGCATGACGGTCGAGTACGATCGACGATCGATCGACCTCCCTGCCATCGACCAGCGGATCCGTGAACTCGGCTACACAATCACCCAACCCGACCAGGGAACGGTCAGCGAACGAAGCGCACTCTGGCGACTCGTCACCCGTCGGAACAACATCCTGGCACTTTCCTCCGGTGTACTGACACTCGCAGGCGGGATCGGCCAACTCCTGGCAGCGCCTGCACCGCTGCCGATCGCCGCCTATGGCACGGCCGTCGTCATTGGTGGCGCACCACTGGCCCAGAAGGGACTGCGCGTCCTTCGAACGACGCGAACGCTCGATATCAACCTGCTGATGACACTAGCCGTCGTTGGTGCGGTCGCGATCGGCGAATGGTTCGAGGCCGCGACGGTTGTATTCCTGTTCTCACTCGGAGAGGCGCTTGAGGGATACGCGATGGACCGTGTCCGTCGCTCGGTCCGTTCGTTGCTGGCACTCGCCCCTCCGGTCGCACTCGTCCGCCGCGGCTCGACCGAGGTGGAGACTCCCGTCGCAGATATCGACCTTGGGGAAACCGTCATCGTCCGGTCTGGCGAGCGCGTACCGCTGGATGGTGTCGTCATCAGCGGCACGTCGAGTGTCGATCAATCATCCCTTACTGGCGAAAGCCTTCCGGTGTCGAAGCAAGCGGACGATGACCTCTTCGCCGGAACGATGAACGGCTCTGGGCCGCTCATCATGCGCGTCACCCGCCTTGCCGGAGACTCCTCGGTTGCCCGGATTATCCGGATGGTCGAACACGCGCAGGCGCAGCGCGCTCCTGTCCAACGGATCGTCGACCGGTTCGCCCGAATCTACACACCTGCCGTCATCGCAATCGCCGCGTCTATCGCGATCGTCCCACCGTTGTTCGGTGCGAGTTGGCTGGAATGGTTCTCACGCGCACTCGTCCTACTCGTTATTTCGTGTCCGTGCGCGCTTGTCCTCTCCACACCGATCTCGATCGTTTCAGCGCTCTCCGCAGCTGCCCGAAATGGCGTTCTTGTCAAAGGAGGTGCGATTCTCGAGCGAATCGGCTCGGTTGATACGGTGGCGTTCGACAAGACTGGAACGCTCACGACAGGGCGACCAGCGCTGACGCGTATCCTCGCGCTCGGTGGACGAACTGACGATGAGGTTCTGGCACTTGCCGCGACGCTTGAGCGACATTCAGAACACCCACTGGGACGAGCCGTCGTCCAGGCCGCTCAGGATCGGACGCTGGTCGTCGACGAGGCGACCGATGAACAGGTTATCCATGGCGCTGGCCTGATTGGGATGCTGAACGGGCGCGAGTACCGAATTGGATCTGCGCGTCTCTTCGGTGACGTTGCGCTTCCACCGGAAGCAATTTCCGCCATCAAAGACATCGAAGCTGCAGGCGGGACAGCGATCCTCGTCGGAAGCACATCGGCAGTTCATGGCGTCATCGGCGTTGCCGACACGTTGCGGGCAGATGCACGAGGCGCGTTGGAGGCGCTTCATGCCGCAGGGGTCAAAAGGATCGTCATGCTTAGCGGCGATCGTGAAGGCGCTGTCCGTCACATCGCCACGGCGACGGGAATCGATGACGCGCGCAGTGAAATGCTGCCCGACGAGAAACTGGCAGCTATCGGCAGGCTTCGCGAGCGTGGAAGAGTCGTCGCGATGGTCGGCGACGGGGTCAATGACGCGCCATCACTCGCTGCTGCTGACGTTGGTATCGCGATGGGTGTCGCAGGATCGGACGCTGCTGTCGAAACCGCCGATATCGCGCTGATGGGCGACGACCTCCGTGGCCTTGCAATGACGATTCGGATGGGGCGACGAACGAAGCGCATCGTGGCCGCAAACATCGCCCTCGCACTCGGTACAAAGGCGATCTTCCTCAGCCTCGCCGTTGCAGGTACCGCGACGCTCTGGATGGCGATCGCCGCCGACATGGGGACATCACTGCTGGTGATTGCTAATGGGATGCGATTGCTCCGCTGGCCACGCTGAGCGACGGGCGTCGGATACCGCATCTCAACCTAACGAACAGGACTCCGTGCTACGATGCGGTATCCGAACAGCCAGACGCCGCACGCGGCACGAGCGAGACGAGGGCGAACATTGGCGTCGATTGAGTTTGAAGGCGGTCGAACGGTTAACTACGCAATCAGTGGTGAGGGATATCCGCTCCTGCTCATTCGCGGGCTTGGCGGCGCAGGCGTCGAATGGGGATCGACCATCGACAAGCTTTCGTCGAAGTTCAGGGTCATGACATTCGACAACCGTGATGCTGGCCTGAACGATCCCGAAACCGTCGGCTACTCAATCGCGGACCTCGCTGACGATGCAGCCGGATTGCTGCGGGCGCTCGGAATCGACAAAGCGCATGTCCTCGGCCACTCGATGGGCGGCTTCATCGCCCAGCATCTGACGCTGAATCATCCGCAACTGGTCGATCATCTGGTGCTCGTTGGTACATCTCCGGCCGCTGGTGCCGCCCTTGATCAGCCACTCGTGCCTCCAAAGAAAGACGAGTGGATTGCCGATCCGGTCGAGCGGTCGAGAGCGCGTGCACCAATCACCCATGGACCGGGGTACTTCGACAATCACCCCGATGAACTCGAAGAAATTGCCAATCTCTCGACAACGAATCGAATCACACGAGAAGGCTACAGTCGTCAACTGGCGGCGATCAGCGACACCCACGATGTTCGCGAACGATTGCACGAGATCAAGGCGCCAACACTGATTGCCCATGGCGACGTTGATCCACTCGTCGCACTGCGCGGCGGACAACTGCTTGCCGATGGAATCCCCGGGGCAATTCTGAAAGTCTATCCGGGTGTCGGCCATTACCCCTTCCGCGAAGCAGCGGACGACTTTCATCGTGATCTGGAACAGTTCCTCCCGTGACGTCGAAGGGCAACTGCACTGTCGCAAGTTGGTGAGATTGGTGGGAAGTCGAGACAATCGTCCGTGTTAGCGGAACGGGGAATCGTGCCCTCCGTTAGCTAACGCGCTCAGGATGCAGGCAATCGCACCCATTGCGCAGTAGCGTCAGTTCCGCTAGCCTGCACCGCACGAACGCAATTGAGCACGTTCGCGAGCAGCACATGATGGAGTGAGCCTGTGTCCAGTTCCCAGCGTTCAGCGGTCGATGTCTTGCAGGAGGCGCTTGCCTACGTCGACGATTGGCTCGACTACCGCGTCTGGAAATTGCGGGCCCCCGGCGCACAGGTAGCAGTCTGGTTCGATGGCAAACTGCAGTTCAGCAAGGCCTACGGCATCTCGAATCTCGACACCAGTGAGTCGTTGACGACCGAGCATCTCTTCCGCATCGCCTCGCACTCGAAGACCTTCACCGCGACAGCCATCATGCAACTCGTTGAGGCAGGCAAGCTGCGGCTGGACGACACCGCCGGATCGTGGATCCCAGAACTCAAAGAAGCTGATTCTCCGCTCGCGGAACGGACTGTCCGCCAACTCGTATCGCACTCCGGGGGCGTCATTCGCGATGGCGTCGATTCCACCTTCTGGGCGCATAGTCGACCATTCCCGAACGAAGCGGAGTTGCTGGAACTCGCAATTGGTGAGGGCGACGTTCGCCAACCGGAAGCGACGTTCAAGTACACCAACGTCGGGTTCTCGTTGCTCGGCATGATCATCGGCAAGGCATCGGGAAGCACCTACAACGACTACACGAAGACCGCGATTGTCGATCGGCTCGGCCTACGGAACACCGGACCGGAACTCGACGAATCGCGCTTGTCCGACTACGCAGGCGGCCACAGCGGTCTCAGCAGTTGGACCGAGCGACAGGTCATCCCGCACGTCGATACCCATGCAATGGCTGCAGCCACCGGGTTCTATTCCACCGCCGAGGACATGGTGCAGTTCGCTTCCGCGCACTTCTTCGGCGATGACCGGCTGATCAGCGATCAATCGAAGAACGAGATGCAGCGGCCAATCTGGACCCGCCTGTCTCCCGATGCACCACAGGACGGGTATGGGTATGGCACAACGATTCACTACTACGAAGGACACCGGATGGTCGGTCATTCGGGCGGGTATCCGGGACACATTACCCGCACGATGTGGGACTCGGAAGAGGGTCTGGCAATCTCAGTACTGACCAACGCCGTTGATGGACCGGCGGAGGAACTGGCGGCCGGCATCCTGAAGATTTTCGACAACGCACGCGAGGTGTCTCCGAAACTGCCGCTCAACTCCGGTCTCGTCAACAGCGCGGCGATACCATCGCCCTCGAAGCCCGACGCGGACATCGATCTGGACAGCTTCACCGGCCGCTTTGCCGCGCTCTGGGGCGTAACAGATGTGTTTATCCTGGGAGGGAAGCTCTTCGCGAGCAGCCCGGTGACTCCGTCGCCACTAGTTCAGCCCGCTGAACTGGCAGTCATTGATGAAAACACGTTGCGGATCATGGGCGGTTCACCATATGCATCGGTCGGTGAACACTTTCGCTACGAGCGCGATGCGGACGGCAAGATCATCAGCGTGTTCACTGGCGGTATGAAAGCATGGCCAATCGAGGACTACCGCGACCGAGACCGGACGCTGTAAGCCCGGTCGCCATCGTGTAGCCTCTACGCTAGCGCAAACTGCACGAAAGCGGGTAAGATGCGGGGGCAGGGTACGCAGGGCGGGGCCTGCGCGCACCGAGACTAGCACAGATATCGAGCCGACGGAGGAGGGTTTACGCAGGTGGGCAAATTGCTCAAAGGGCCATTGATGGTCACGATCCCGCTGCTCGCACTGGCGATGGTCGCGGGGATCGGCATCACGTTCGGGATCCTGTTCATCGTTGTGAACAATGAAGCCAGCGCCGACATCACATTGATCGTCGCTGTCGCATTGACTGCATTGATCATGGCAGTCGCAGGGTTTCTCTCGTATCGAGATTACAAGAACCCGCCACCAGCCGAAACACGTCCGGCCCGAGCAGCCAGCCCACGCACCCAACCACAATCTGGACCACGCGCACCTGTTACCACCCGTCCTGCTCGTGGCAAGTCGAGGTCAGATGGCCGCCGAAAACCCCGATAATCGCGACGAGAGAATCGCGGGACTCGCCAACCAACTGGTCGAGTATTTGAGCCAGGGAACCGATATTGAACTGGATGCGCCCGGGGCCATGAGCACTGCTCACGGCCCCGATGACTTGTTAGCTGCTGTCGAGCGGCTGGATCTGGCGCTTGGGCAGTTGCTCGACCTCGCATCGGTCTACGACGGCGCAGCACCATCGCTGGAACCGCTTGCGCTACCTGCAGCCGCCCTCACCGGCGAGTACCTGCGCAACGCAACCAGCGCTGCCTGGCTTCCGCCCGATTCCGATGACCCCAGAGCCGACGACGAGCTCACGCTCGTCACCAGCGATGGCGTCGCGATCGACCTTCTTGGTCTCGCCCGGGCAACGTTGATGAGCGGCAATCCGAACTTTCGGTCAGTCGTCGCCAGTCTCATTGCCGTGGAGTAATGGCGCACTGAGGAGGCCCGCATGGTTCTACCGCCAATCTGGGAGCAGGATAATCCTCGTGAAGAGCACGAACGGCAGGCGATTGTCGCTCGCAATGTCCGCAGCGAATCACGACGGTCGTGGGCGCTGGTAATCGGTGGAATTGTCCTGCTGATGTGCATGATCCCAGCCCTGCTTGTTGGCCTCCCGGGTCTCGGGATTGTGATCGTACCGACGGGCCTCTTCATGATCATCGGTGGCGGAATACAGTTGCTCTTCGAGCGGGGCTAACCAATACCCAACCTGAGTGAAGCACACACGTGATGTCAGCGAAATCTGGACCGATGGTCTACTCCTCGAATCCTCCAGTGACGCGGTAGAATGGCAAGAACATCGATCCACACGACCGGTGCGTTGCGCGAATCTGGGGGCCAGACACTGGTGACCGAAAGCAGGCCATCCATTTCATCTGGTTCCGACGATACATCAGCCGATGCCAACCCTGCTGGGAACGATCCGGTGCGCGACTTGCGTTCCGAGGTCAACGCCTACGCCAGCACGATCCTCGTCAAGCTGCTCGGTATCATCACCCAGATGCCCGACCGGCGGCGCGCCGATGTCGAAGGGATCGAGCGCGAAATCCGCCAGATGCTGGCATTCATCGATCCACAGCTCGCACTCGGCCTGGATGAGCAGCCTCCGCTGCATACCGGACACACGGATGTCGACGAACCGGCGGCAGCCGAGCCTCCACCACCTCCTCCGTCCGGCGCTCCCGTCGACGCGCGAATCGATGAGCTGATCGGGCAACTTCAAAAAGTCGACCTCCAGGGCGAATCGACAGCCGAATGGTTACGCGATATCCGGACGACGCTCTACACACTCCGAGACGATCTGCGTACCCAGAATGATGCGACGACCGAAGCGCTTCAGTCGCTGATGTCGACCACCCGCAGCCTGCACTACACGATCACAGCCCTGTCGGCGCGCTCCGAGCAGATCACCGACCTGACGGGCGTCGCGGAAGAACACATCCGCGTTGGCGTCTGGAAGTATGCGTTGATCGCCGGGCTCTCCAGTGGAGCGGTGGTCGCAGCGATCGTCGCCTTTATCAGCCTCGTCAACTA
>JBGSWU010000382.1:0-3338 GCA_041751795.1 Thermomicrobiales bacterium | reverse complement strand
CAATCCATGAAGATGAAATCCCACCGCTTTCCCCCCATAACGTACGCCCCCCGCCAGCGGCCGAACTCTCGGAAGCCAACCTTCTCGTAAGCACGGCGGGCGAGATTGAACTCGAAACACCCCAGCATGATGTTATGAAGCCCAAGAGCGAAAAAGCCGAAGTCGAGAATCATGTGGGATATCTCGGTTCCATAGCCCCGCCCTCGAAACGATGGCTCACCAACCATCATTGCCATCGTCGCCGTTCCGTGACGGTGGTCGATTCGCCGCAGGACGGCGAAGCCGATGTGTTGCCACGTCGTCCGGTCATAGGCGCTGAAAAAGGTTCGGTCGGCTGAGCCATTCGTTTCAAAGCCGATCCAGGCCGTGCGATCTTCAACCGTTCTCGGCGCTGGTTCAGGTCCCTGAGTGCGCGTCGTGTAAAAGTCGTTGAACCAGCGTGCGTAAGTCGGCGATTGACGACGATGAGCTGGACCAAGCGCGACTCGTCCACCGACGATATTGATGACTGGAACCTCAGTAGAGACGTTCATTTGGCGTGATCCTGGCGCGGCTGGTCGGGGACGAAGATGCGACCAAGCACCGGGCTCTTGAACTCTTTCGCCAACGCCTGCATATAGACGATGTCCCAGCGTTTCCCGCCCATCATGTCCGCCTCGCGACGACGACCGATCTCGCGGAAGCCAGCCTTTTCGTAGGCGCGAATGCCGCCTGGGTTGTAGGCAGCGACGTCGAGCAGAACGCTGTGGAGACCGCGAGCGATGAACGCATAGTCCAGCATCAGTTGCGTTGCCTCGGTTCCGTAGCCCTTGCCGCGTGCCGATGCCTCACCGATTGAGATGGCGTACTCCGCCGTTCCGTGTCGCTCGTCGATATCGCGCAGTCCAGCCGATCCGATCGGTCGTCCGGTCTTGCATTCGTAGATCATGAACCAGGCTTCGTCGGAACCGCTATTGAAACGCTTGCACCACGCCTCCACGCGTTCCATCGTCCACGGACCGTCGCCGATGCCAGCAGTGCGCAGCAGTTCGAAATCGTTGAACCAGCGGTAAAACAGTGGCAGCGCATGTTGCTCGATTGGTCCGAGCGCGACGCGGGTACCAGTGATCGAATACGTTGCGGATACCGACGCGTCGTGTGATGGATCGGAATGCATGACGCATCTCCTTTCGGGCGAAACGGGTGCCGTCATCGCGGCGTAACGGTACGCTGTTTACGATCGAACGTCTCCCTCGTCCCTCGTAGCGATCATGCACCCCTGACGATCGACGATGAACGACCATCCACGTGGAATGTACGTCGTTGCCGTTGGTTCCTCGATCACGCACGGCCCTGCGGCAGAGAACGAACGTGGAAGGGAATCTCGACGGAAGAAGGGTATGGTGGCGGGGCCGTCAATCAACATGACATCAGCGAGTTCGGATTCCGGCGTACCTTCGACGCCGGGTGCCGGGATCGGCAACTCCGGGACTGGATAAGTCGCGCGGAGGCGCAGCGTCACCGCCTGGACGGGGTCGTTTGGACGCACAACTCCGTATCGAAGGCCATGAAGCGCATGGAACTGCGCTGTGACGCTGTCGATGTCAACGATCGGGCGCTCGACCGGCACGACGATCTCGTAGGCCTGGCCGGTATAGCGCATGTCGATCGACGCCTCGATTGACCAGCCTTCGCTCGAGAGCGATTGCTCGCGGATGGCGGATTGCAGTCGCTCATCGAGAGCGGCGAATCTCGATTCAAGGTGTGTTCCGTCCGGATCGCTGAGGATATCGGTTTGCGCGATGTCGACGATGAGATCGGCAACGAGCAGGCCGTATGCGCTTGTCAGGCCGGGAAACGGTGGAACAAGGACACTCCGCATGCCGAGCGCTTCCGCCAGCCGACAAGCGTGCAGCGGCCCAGCGCCACCGTAGGCGATGAGTGTGTGGTCTGTTGGGTCGATTCCGCGCTCGGTCGAGACGAGACGAATCGCCTGTGTCATGTTGGCGTCGACGACGCGGATGATTTGCGTCGCTGCGTTCTCAGGGGCATTGTCGAGGTTCAGCGCCGCAATCGCCGAGCGTGCGTGGTTTGGTTCCAGGCGCATTTCACCGCCGAGAAAGTGCTCCGGGCGTAACAGCCCCAGGACAACGTTGGCGTCGGTGACGGTCGGTTGGGTTCCTCCGCGACCGTAGCAGGCTGGACCAGGATCGGCGCCCGCACTGCCGGGACCGACATCGAGCAATCCTCCGCTGTCGATTCGCGCAATCGAACCACCGCCTGCGCCGACAGTCGTGATGTCGATCATCGGCACTCCCAGCGGCAGTCCATCGATCTTCGACTCACGGGTCAGGAGCGGTTTTCCGTCGCGCAGGAGGGCGACATCTGTGCTCGTCCCACCCATGTCAATCGTGATGACGTCGCTGATACCTGCTTGACGGGCAATCGTCGCCGCGCCGATCACGCCTGCGGCTGGACCGGATAGCAGCGTCCGGATCGCCTGTTGACCCGCTGCGTCGGCTGGGAGGACGCCGCCACTCGATTGCATGACTGACAGGCTGCCCGTAAAACCCTTTTCGTTCAGCGATTGGCGTAACCTGCCGAGATACCGCTCCATCACAGGTCGGACGTACGCACTCATGACGACGGTGCTGGCGCGCTCATACTCGCGGAACTCCGGGAGAACGTCGCTCGATAACGTCAACGGCAGGTCGGGCGCATGCTCCCTGGCCAGCTCCCCGACTCGCCGCTCGTGAACTGGGTTTTTCCAGGCGTGCAGAAGCGCGACGGCGATTGATTCGGCTCCGTTTGCCAACGCGGCCTCAATTGCGGCAAAGACAGACGCTTCGTCCAGTTCGATGACGATCCTGCCGTCAGCATCGAGTCGCTCGGTGACTTCAAAGGCGAGGTCCCGCGATACGAGCGGTTGAGGCTTGCGGTAGAAGACATCGTAAATGTTGCCCCAGCGGTCGTGTCGCTGCAGTTCCAGAATGTCGCGGAAGCCTTTGGTCGCAATGAAGGCTGTTCGTGCGCCCGTCCGGGTCAGAACCGCGTTGGTGGCGACGGTGGAACCGTGGACCAGTTCAGGCAACGTGGCCGGATCAATGCTTGCCCTCGCCAATGCTTCCAGTGCAGCCCGGTCGGGAGCGTCAGGCGTCGACGGCACCTTGGCAAAGCCGATTAGCCCGTCTGGTCGCAGCCAGATCAGGTCTGTAAACGTACCACCGATCTCAATTCCAACCCGAGCCTGCCGATTGCCCGTCATCACTTCCTCCATCTGCGAGGCCGGACTGTAGCACGGTTCTCGACACGTCGTCGTGCCAATCCGCGTCATGCTCGGATAAAGCGCGGATCGGCAC
>JBGSWU010000381.1:0-3975 GCA_041751795.1 Thermomicrobiales bacterium | reverse complement strand
GTAGGCGACTCGCCGATGCGCCAGAAAGAACATCCCGCGATCACTCTGAGCGTCGTCCCGCGCGTACTCCGGCAGATCGGCTGCGGTGATGACGTTCACCACACCGTCGACTGCGAGAGCCGCAGTGGCGTCAATCCGTTGGATCTCCGCGCTCGCATGACTCGACAGGACGAGACAAGCGTGCAACATTCCTGGCAATGAAACATCGGCTACGTAGCGTTCGGTTCCGGTCAAACGCGGCCCCGAATTCGGTCGCCGCATCCGCTTCCCGATGGTCTTGAACCCGTCGGTCAATGTTCACTCCCACTCTCACTCCAGCGACGCTGCCCCTGCGCCATTTCACTCCCCGTGCGTGATGTGTCACTATACCGTGACCTACTGCGTACGGGACTATCCGGATCGCGCGTTCCCCGGCAGACCCATCGTGTACCAGCGACGATGGTAGCAATGTTGCGGATAATCATGAGAGCGACCAGTCCGATTGCCATATGGTCGCGATCTCCCCACTCGTCCTGAGCGAACAGGAGAACCTGATGATGTATCTACTCGCGATCCTGTTGCCGCCGGTAGCAGTCCTGCTGACTGGACGGCCATTCCAGGCGCTGCTCAATCTGTTCCTGACACTCCTGTTGTGGGCGCCGGGTGCGATTCACGCGATTCTCGTCGTCAACGAGCACAAGGCGAACCAGCGCGCCGACCGCATCGCCAGGCAGATGCGTGGTTGACGCCTCCCGTTGACCAACTGCCCGATTACGCGTCCCACTTCGCAATCTCGAGCAGCGCATGGGCAACCCGTAAACGGACTTGCTCAGCCTCGTCCAGCGTCAACGAATAAGACCCTCGGTCAATTTCCGGTGTGCCGTTGGCGAGGTCCGGCATGATCTCAGCCGCGACAGCGCGCCGAACGTCGGCACTGATCAACGCCCCGAGTTCAAACGGTCCACCTGCTGAATAGCGTCGGCCAAATCCGTAGCGCACGACGGTATCGACATCCCGTGGTGTGCAGATTCCACGCGCGACGATGTTCGCCGCCTCCCGCCAGATCGCCATCTGCAACCGGTTCGCAACGAATCCTGGAGCTTCGTGCTGGACAATGACCGGCTTCTTGCCGATTCGCGTATACAACGCAAACATCGTCTCGATCGTTTCCTCAGACGTCTCTGGATGGCGGACAAGTTCGACCAATGGCACCAGGTGGGGCGGATTGAAGTAGTGCGCGACCAGCACCTGTGCTGGTCGGGATGTTTCACTCGCCAACTTGCCTGGCATGTAGGACGAGGAGTTGCTGGCGAGCAGGGCGTGAGGTGGGCAGACTTCGTCCAGTTCGGTGAAGATCCGTTGCTTCAGTTCGAGGTCTTCAAAGACAGCCTCAACGACGATATCAGCATCCGAACCAGCCTCAGCAATTGAGGTCGTCGGATGCAATCGTGACGGCGCTGCTGCAGCTCGATCCGCGTCGATCATTCCTGCCTCTGCCATCAACGTCAGATTGGCACGGATGCGTGTCATCGCACGATCGAGATGCTCGTCGCTCATGTCCTGCAGTCGGACATCGTAACCTGCGACCGCGAACTCCTGGGCGATACCGTGCCCCATCAGCCCGGCACCGATCACTGCGATCCGTCGAACGTCATCAATCTGCATTACACGGACTCCCCTCATCCCTGGCTGGTTGTCATCGATCACCTACCTGTGGATACTAACCGCATCATCAGGAGTTTGTGCACAGACGGCGGACGGAGGTTTCTTGGCACGTGCGCTCGTGAAGCGATTCGGTTTCGGAGTCGCCTTTACCGTAGTTGCCGTTCTCCTGGCATTTATCGTCACGTCGGTCTGGGGATCGATCTACGGCATCTGGGACTGGCCAGTCGTCGCATCGATCATCCTGATCGCCGGAGCTATGGCATTCGCGCTTCTCGAAGAAGCTTTCCGCCCACAGAATCCGTACCGACACCTGAATCCGCTCTACGGACTGCGCGATGTCGCGAACACTGGCAAGCTGCACAGTGGCGGTTCTGGATGGATCTGGAATGCAATTCCGCCAGTTGTCAGCGCAATCGTCCTGTTCGTCGGATTTTGACGCTACCGGCTACGGTAGTGATTGAGGAAGGAATCAGCATTGGACATCTACGAAGCACTCTACACAACGCGCTCGATGCGCAAGTTGACACATGCGCCGATCCCGATCGATGTCCAGGAACGGATCCTCGATGCGGCGATTCGTGCACCAAGCGGCAGCAACCGGCAACCGTGGCGATTCCTGCTGGTTGATGACAAGGAACTACGGGAACAGATTGCCGCACTCTATCTGGATGGCTGGAACCAGCTCAACCTCGCTCGATACGGCGATGTGACGCCGTCATTCGACCGCGTCCGGCGCTCGGCTGATTATCTGGCGCACCACTTCGCTGATGTCCCTTTGCTCCTGTTCGCGTTTGGGCAAGGATCGTCGGAGAGTTCGGTGTATCCCGCGCTTTGGAGCGCGATGCTGGCCGCTCGAGCTGAAGGCATCGGGACAACACTAACGACGGTCCTCTCGTACAACCGCGACACGGTCTTTGATCTGCTCGGCGTCCCTGCCGACGACGACTGGCGCATGTATGGCTGCGTCACGATGGGCTATCCGACTGGACGTTGGGGTGTCGCTGCGCGTCGGCCATTAGGCGAGGTCACGGCGCGTAACCGCTGGACCAACGATGCTGGTTTCTCGTCCGAAGATCCACTCTGGAGCAATCCGACCGACGGCGTTTCGTAGCCGACAGAGGATGCACTCGCGGCGATCGCGGCCTGGTACGCCGCGATCAGGTGCTGGCGGACGACGTGCCAGTCGTGATCCGGATTCGTCGATTTCCGACTTGTGATCCGATCGACTGCAGTGCACGCCAGCGTACGCTCGGTAGCGGACTGGCGTTGTGTTGCTTCATCCCCACCGAACAGTAGCGCGTGGAGACGGGCGAATGCGTCAATGAGTTGGGTTTTGTCGTCCATATCGACGATCTGGCGATGGACGACCCAGTACTCCAGTTCGGCCCCGGCCAAGCCTTCTGCGCTGACATCACCGTTCCGAGGCGACAGGCTGTAGAAGCGCGTCAACCACCGCAGCGCAGCGTCGAGATCGTTGTCCTTTGGCGCAAACGCCATCTGTGCCCGGACGGCTGCATGGGCGGCACGAAGCGCGGCAACCGGGCCGAGTCGAAACTGCTGACGCATCAACCGCACCAGCAGGATGAAGCCCGCGAACATGTTTCGATCGTAGTACGCCTTCCAGCCATCGGCTTCGATCGACCCGACAATGACTGGATCGAAGTTCAACCCCACCGTTGTCGATGACCGGTTCAGTCGACGCGCGACCGCGACCGACGATAAACCAACGATCCCGAGTATCAACCATCGCCGCATCGAAACCTCCTGACGTGTTCGTTGTCAGAGATTACGCGTCAACGAGATAGCCGGATCAGATCAGGGCGTTCATTTCTGCTTCATCTCGACAAAGACTGGGCTCGACCACGCCATTTCACCATCTGCCTGAGTCACCCAAATCCAGTACGGATTGATGCCTGGGTTTGGTGCGGAGTCCTCCCACTCGAAGCTCGCCTCACGCTGACCAGGTTTCGTTGACAAGCGCTGGACGACAACCTGCTGTTCGAGGAGATCGCCAGTCAGTCGGAACTCGTCGTGCTCCAGATCACCAAGTCGTACGTCAAACGACATCGCCTGCGTACTCACGGCAAGAACGGCATCGTCGTCACCTTCGACATCAAGGATCACACCGTCCCAATCACCAACCGTATGGCTGCGCCAGGAAACGCTCGTTGCGTCCCACTGCGTGATTCCGTCCAGCGGATGGTCGATCGCATAGTTCGACGCATTCATGATGCGACCACCACGGAGTTCGAGGTTTCCGCCCCAGTCGAGCGCCCGTCCCCGACCTCGATTTCGTGCGCCACGCCAGGCCAGCCGGATCCGCTTCGGCTC
>JBGSWU010000380.1:0-3609 GCA_041751795.1 Thermomicrobiales bacterium | reverse complement strand
CCAATTGTGTGCATCGTGCGTTCATCGGTGATCAGTATCCCATCAGTCGCGAGCTTTCGGTGGACGAACGAAATCATTCAGCAGGTCGTCGAGTGCTGCATCGAGGTCATCGGTGGTGCCCATGTGGACCGGCGATGTCTGTATGACCGTGCTGCGTGGTGCTGTCAACCAGTGGAATCGCTCTGACGGCGGTAGTTCAGCCAATGGTCCTCCGGCTGGAGTTCCTTCGGAGATCGCGCAGAACTGGCGCAAGTGGCGTTCGATGGTCGGTACGTCGGTTTCTGGCGCCAGCGCAATCAATCGCGCGGTATCGAGTTCGACGCAAGCCCGCAGGTATCCCGTCGTACGGGAAAAGATGACGACGCCAACATTGATCATTTCGCCCCGCTCGACACGCGGAATCACCCGGATGATGGCGTAGCTATACCACACGGTGCGTCGGCCTCGGTGCGTAGTGGATCGGTCCCCTGGCCTGGGCGTCGATCGCTTCCTGAAGCCAGGCGCGCGGTCCGTTCAGGCGTTGCATGAAGTAGGACACGTACGCATCGCGATGGTCGTCGATCGTTGCGAATGCATCCTCTCCTCCAAGCCATTCGTCGGGAACACATTCCACGACAGCGCAGATCGTCTCCTCAGTCAGGCAGGGGCGCAAGCGAGCGTCGGCAGCGTTCAGGTCGCTCGCGATGTGGAGGAGGACGTGATCTTTGATCTGGGGAAAGGCGGACTGGACCCGATTCTCCCAACCCGGCCAGGCGTGGTGAAAGTAGAGTGACGCACCGTGGTCGATCAGCCAGAACCGGTTGCGCCAGACGAGCAGGTTCGTATTGCGGGGTGTTCGGTCGATGTTGGTGACCAAGGCGTCAAACCAGACGATGTTCGCCGCAAGTTCCTGCGCGAGATCACGGTCTGCGGCAGGATCAAACGCGAGCGCGCCAGGGAGATAGGCGAGTCCGAAGTTGAGTCCAACACTGGCCCGCAGGAGATCCTGAATTTCCGGGTCCGGCTCGCCGATCCCGAAGCCTTCTTCAAGGCTGACAACAGCAGCGTCCGGTATCGGCAGGTGAAGCGCCTGTGCGAGCCCTGCTCCGAGGCATTCAGCGACGAGCGCTTTCTTTCCCTGACCGGCCCCGAGAAACTTGACGACGAACATCCGTCCGTCACCAGTCTCAATGACCGCTGGAAGTGAGCCGCCCTCGCGCAATGGCACGACGTAGCGGGCGCCGGTCAGCCGCTCGATCGTTATCGAATTGTCGGTATCCGGCATATTCACGTTGACGAACCTTGTGTCATCATGCCTGGAAGTCTACACACGATGCGCACTGACGCGGGAAGGTGGAACGCATTGGTAACACTGTCTGGATTTGGCGACGAGATTTCAACCGATCTCAACGAGCAACTCGATGTTCTGCAGCAGGCTGGGATCCACCTGCTCGATCTCCGTGGTGTCTGGGGCAGGAACGTCCTGGAACTCAGCGATGACGAGGTTGCCACGATTCGGGACACGCTTGCAGCGCGTGGGATGCGCGTGTCATGTGTCGCTACGCCGGTCGGCAAGGCAGCGATCGATGGGGACTTCGAGCAGCAGCAATCGGCGCTTGCCCGAGGGATCGACATCGCCCGTGCGCTGGACACGACAAACGTGCGGATCTTTTCCTATTACATCCCCGATGGCGATACGCCTGAACAGCATCGCGACGAGGTGTTTCGGCGCTTGTCCGCGCTGGTTGAGCAGGCACAGGCGGCGGGTATGACGCTGTTGCATGAGAACGAGCGTGGGATCTATGGCGATTCTCCGGCCCGTTGCCAGGAACTCCATGCGACGATCGATTCACCACACTTCCTGGCCCTTTGGGACCCCGGTAACTTCGCCAGTTGTGGATTCGAGTCGTTTCCCGAAAGTTGGGAACTGCTGAAGCCGTACATCGGATACGTGCATGTCAAGGATTACGATCGCTCTGCGAAGCGGGTCGTCGTCGCCGGAGCCGGGGCTGCAGACTGGGCGTCATGCCTCCGCGCACTGCGCGAATCCGGGTATTCGGGCGTGATCGCCCTGGAACCGCATCTGGCCCACGCCGGGAAGGCCGGTGGCTTCACTGGCCCCGACCTGTTCGTCGATGCGGTGGATGCGCTTCGCAGCGTGATGCGTGACGCTGGATATCCGGAAGATGCAGAGATGGCCTCGTGAGTGGAACCATCCTGATCGTTTGGTTCCACTCACGAGCATGAACGTGACGCAGTCGAACTAGCGAGCGCCCGGCCCCTTGACGAAGCGGCCTGGCGTCGCGCCGGTGTGGGAGCCGTTCGAGAGCACCCGTGACCCGTTCACCCAGACATCGCGGATGCCGGTCGAGAGCTGATGCGGGTCGGTAAATGTGGCGTTGTCGATGACCGTCTCAGGGTCAAAGACGACGACATCGGCGAACATCCCGGATCGAAGTTGGCCACGGTCGGGGATGCCGCATCGATCGGCGACCGATGAGGTCATCTTTCGGACCGCGTCTTCAAGCGTCAGGACACCTTCCTCGCGGACGTACTTGCCGAGGACACGCGTCCAGGTGCCGTATGCACGTGGGTGAACCGGGCCGCTTCCCTTCGCCCATTCGGGGTCCATTCCACCTGCATCACTGCTGACCTTGTTCCACGGCTGCTGGAGTTGGATTTTGAGGTTTTCCTCCTCCATCGCGAAGTAGATCGTGCTGATGCGCTGGCCTTCGTCGGCGAGTAGATCGACTGCCGCATCGAACCAGTCCTGGCCGCGCTGCTCGGCGATCTCACTGAGGCGCATGCCGGTGTACTGCTTGTTGTGGTCTTTCAGGAATGAGACCGGCATGACATTCTCCGGTCCGATCAGGTCGCACATCGCTTCCCAGGTGCCGTCTGGGTCCAGGGTGGCCGTCTTGATCCGTTGCCGCATGTCGGGATCGCGGAGGTTTTCGTAGAGTTTCCCGCCTTCGGCGACCCACGGCGGCAGGACCGATGTCAGGCCGGTTCCACTGGCGATGTAGGGGTACATGTCGGCGGTGATGTCCAGCCCGGAAGCGCGTGCCTGGTCGAATCGCTCGATTGCTTCCGTCATCTTCGACCAGTTTCGCGTGCCGGAGACCTTGAGGTGGTAGACCTCGACCGCCGCACCAGACCGCTGACCGATTTCAATGGCTTCATCGAGCGCTTGAATGAACGTGTCGGCTTCAGACCGGAGGTGGGTGATGTAGACGCCACCATACTTTGTCAGCACCTTGCAGACTTCGACGATCTCATCAGTGCCGACGAATGCTTCGGGTGGATAGATCAGCGCGTAGGAAACGCCAATCGCGCCGTCCTCCATCGCTTCGGCCATCACTCGTCGCTGGACGTTCATCGCCTCGGCATCCGAGACGCCCATGTCCATATCGCGAGCATAGCGTCGCAGCGTACCGCCGCCGAGGAAGGATGCGACATTGGGTGAGACGCCGAAATCCTCCATCGCCTGAAGCCAATCGCCGAAGCGGGTCCAATTCTTCGCCTTCTCGACCCATTCGTCGAGGTTCCACGCCTGTGGTCGGCCCGACATTGGATCGGTGAATCGCCCACCAACCGGCGCTGGTGTCCAGGCTTCACCCATGATCTCGG
>JBGSWU010000379.1:0-2437 GCA_041751795.1 Thermomicrobiales bacterium | reverse complement strand
CTGCAATGATCGCATCGTGGAGGGCGATGACCAGTGAACGCCTCTATCACCTCGGCCTCGGTGGCGGGTTAGCACAACTGCTGATCATGCCGATCGTTCAGATTTCGATCTTCTCGATTGTCTATGGTGCGTCGAGTGACCTGTTCGGATACGTCGTCATCGCCCAGGCCGCCGGCGCGTTCGTGATGACATCGATCTTTCACAACGGCGAAATCCTCGACCGCGAACGAGAAAAGGGAACACTCGTCTCCCTCTTTCTCGCGCCCTGCTCTCGTTTCGCCTGGCTTGCCGGGTTCATTCTCGCCGGATTACTCCAGACGACAGGCATGCTCGTCGTCTCGCTCACCTTCGGCTGGCTCGCATTCGGTGTCTCATTCGACCCGAACATCCCGGCACTGGCTCTATCCTTCGTCCTCTTCCTGTCGGCACTCTGGGGAATGGGGCTCATCTTCTCCGGCATCGGCTTGATCCTCAAGCGCGCCAATGCGTTCTCAAACCTCGTCTGGCCGTTCATCATCCTGTTGGGCGGGCTGTACTTCCCGGTCGCCGAACTCCCCGATGGCATGCGACAGATTGCCCGCGTCCTGCCGTTCGGCTATGGCCTCCAGGCAATCGCCGATTCGACACTCCATCACGCGAGCATCGGAGAACTTGCGTCCGAGCTCATACCACTCGCTGGCTTCGCGATCGCCATGCCGATCGCCGGGGTGCTGGCATTCACCTGGCTCGAACATCGCGTTCGCGTCAACGGTGAACTCGACCTGTTCTAGCGACAATTGGACGCGATTTGATTCTCATTCGCCGCTACTACAGACCAACTATCTCGAGGGTCACCCCAGCCGGTAATGTTCTGCCAATTCGTGCCGCGAGGCCGACGACCTTGTAAAGTCACAGCATGAACGGAATTGAACGAACGTCGAAGGTCCGGAATCGACCAGGCTGGCTGAATCCGGACCTTGGCCTTGGCCGCAACAATGGAATTCTCTTCTGGGTCCATTTGATCTGGGGAGCGGGATTCACAATCCAGGCGGCGCTCTGGACGATTTTCATCGCGAGCCTCGGTGCCACTCCGACTCAGATCGGCATCGTCGTCGGTGGCGGCGCCGTCATGAGAACGCTGCTCGCAATCCCGTCTGGAAGCCTGGCAGATCGATTTCCGCTCAAACCGGTCATCATCGGGATGATGGCGGTCCCAATCCTCGGCGCAGTTGCGCTTGCGCTCGCGACGGAGTGGTGGCACGCACTCGCAGGTGCCGTGCTCATGGACATGTCAGGCGTGGCGGTCCCGGCAGTATCGTCGTATATTGCGGCCGCCTCTAAGCCTGAAGATCGCACTCGGACGATGACGTACATTTTCAGCCTGTCAATGCTTCTCTCAATGGCCATCGCGCCAGCCATCGGTGGGTGGATCGCTGAAACGTCCGGCTTTCGCACCGTCTACATCATCGGTGCGATCCTATTCGCAATTGGCATTGCCATTGCAACGCGAATCGATGATGTTCGTCCCGAGCCCCATTCGGACGCGTCAAAAGCTGACGAGCCGAGAGTCGGTTACCTTCAGTTGCTGCAATCCACTGGTCTTCGGGTCATATTCGCGTTTCATTTACTGGTGCCGTTGACAGTTTTTACCGCGTTCACATTACTGCCCAACTTCATGAACGATGAACGTGGCATCAGTGTCGCGACGATCGGCGTTCTTGCGTCCACCGGTGCGATAATCGCATTCGGAGTGAGCCTTCTCGTCAGCCATTGGAGGCCACTCACCCGCCCGTTCATGGGGATGACCGCGATTCTGACCATTGTCGCAATCTCGATGGCGCTCATGCTGGCGTTCACTGCGCTCCCCATCGTCGCCCTCGCATTCATGCTGCGGATGTGCTTTTCACCAGTCTGGTCGTTGATGGCGTCTGCAGTAGCAGATGTCACACCCGAACGCCTGCGTGGACGTGCTTACGGTCTGTGCGAGTTCGGAGTCGGAATTGGCGACACGGCTGCCCCAGTCGCTTCCGGCAGCCTCTACGCAATCGACCACCGACTCCCACTCGGGGTTGGGCTGATCACGACCCTGCCGCTTGCAGGTTTCGCGCTCATTGCCCACCGCATGAGGTCGCGACTGATGCTCGCCACACAACTGGATGACGCGCGAGATTCTGCGAACGCGGTGCCGACCGGATAGGACAAAGTACTCGATTGCCTATGGGATACGCCCAAACAACGAGACTGTCCGCGCCACAATCGAGTAGCGGACAAGACAAACCCGGCTGGGTTAATCCCGGCCGGGTTTGTGTCGATGTTGTAGCGTCGGGTGAGCTTACGCCTTACGCCGCGTTGGCCAACTCGATCAGGTCGCTCTTGCGCAGCTTGGCGAGGGCTTCCTTCTCCATCTGGCGGACCCGTTCACGGCTGATGCCGTAGTGGTCGGCGATCTCGGCCAGCG
>JBGSWU010000378.1:0-4925 GCA_041751795.1 Thermomicrobiales bacterium | reverse complement strand
GCGACATCGCGTGAGACCGGTCGGAGCCGCCCGAAGCGCAGCAGTATCCGCAACGGCAGGTCACCCGTACCCTCGAATCCGTGCCGGTGCTGGATCGCCTCGCGCCAGTGATGATCGAGCGCGACGCGTTCGTCACCGGAGGCGCGTAACGCGTCCAGCGCCCTGGCGACCATCACTTCGTCGTTCTCCGGTAGCACGCCACAGCGGTCGCCGGGCCGGTATTGAACGCCAGCGTCTTCGAGATCGAACGTCACCGGCGTTGCTGCACCGCGACTGGCATCTGGTAGATTCCCGTGGTGTGGCAGGCCAAGAACCGTCTGCGGCGGCGCTCCCGTCAGACGCTCGGCCTTCGACAGCGCCAACTCGCCGTCGATTTCGTTCCAGGTGCGATCCTGGAATAAGCCCTTGAAGCCACCGATCGTGACCGAGCGGCCAACTTTGAACGCCATCTCCAGGTAGCCGTAGACCTTGAGCCGGTGGGTACCCAGAAACCCCTTGTCGGACGCGTACGTATCGAGTGCCAACTGGAACACGCCCTGGAGCTCCCGGTTGCCGCTCTGCTGGACGAACTCCCTGATCGACACCTGCCCGAGCGCGCCGAGGAAATCGGTCCAGTGCTTTGGATACCAGCCCCGCAACTTGAGCATCTCGTGGCCGAGCAGCGACTCGTAACCTGGCCGGCCGAAGAACAGATCCAGGAGGTGGAACAGCGGCGACGCAGTCCCACTCGGGCCTGCGGCGTTGGGGTCGATCGGCACGGCGAAGGGCGCGACAGTCTTAGCCCAGACGACCGGATCGACGTAGCTGCTGCTGGCCGGATTTGGCGAGATCTTCTGGAATGACACCTCGCTGATGTGTTGCAACCGCTCGTGGATACGCAGCAACTCCAGGATGAGCTCCTCAGTGTCGTGGTTAAGCGCGGCCGTCTGCGCTCGCGTCATCGCGCTGATGGCCACGCTGGATTGCGCCAGAATCTCGACCTGGGTCAGATAGAAGATACGCTCTTCCTCGTTGCCGACTGTCGGCAGCAACAGGTCGAGATTCTCCACCCGCATCGGGTCCGCGAGATCGGCGTCACGCAGCCGCCAGTTGTAGACGATCAGGTCGATGTACGAGAGGAACGGCATCGGACGCCGCAGGCGACGGGTGACATCCTCCCACGGCGCCCGGATGCTTCCCGGTAGCGTGGCCGGGACAGCGGGCTGCGAGCGCACGTAGCTGTGAGCCAGAATGGCAAGCACTGCGGCCGCGCGGCAGAGATACCGATCGGCCAGATGATCCTCTCCAGCATGCAGGACCGGCATGTGATCGAGCGCATCCCTCACGCTGAGCATCCGGAACAATGCTGGCAGGTCCGCTGCGATCTCATCCCAGTCACGGTGGCTGAGCGGCATCGCGGTCAGCGGGGGCTCGGCCGGAACCAGGCCACACCGATCCGAGAGAAAGCCCAGGTTCTCGTGGCCGAGCTGCTCGTTCAGCGATGCCGCCTGCGACTGCAACAGCTGGCTGGGAGCGATGGACCGACTTGTCAAGAATGACTCTCCGGGTTTGAAGAGAACGATTTGAATGTCTCACGGTTGTCCGCGCCATGCTAGCACAGCAGGACGCCACCGCCGACCGGCTACGGGCTGTAGTAGACGACGCCACGGCAGAGGTCCGACCGCGAGATCGTGCCGACCAGACGGCCATCGTCGACGACCGGCAGCCGGCGAATGTGCTTCTCGACCATGACTGTTGCCGCCACTGCCGCGTCGTCATCGGGCCGAAGGGTGATCGGGTCGGTGATGACGAGCGGCGCAATCGGTTGCTGCGCCAACTCAGCGCCCTTCCGGACGAACGCGCCGAAAGCAGCATCGAGCGTTCCGCCGATGGCTTCGATTTCAGCGACATCCGGCAGGACGGCGCGGATAACATCCCCCTCGGAGAGCACGCCGAAGAACTGCCCGTTATCATCCACAACCATCAGATCGCTGATCTCAGCGATGCTGATAATCTCGGCTGCCTGGCGCATCATCGCGTCATGGTGGATGAATACCGGATAGACTGTCATGACATCGCGGACAAGCATGGCTGATCTCCCCCTGACGATGATGAGCGCGACCACGGCCCGGCGACTGTGACACAGCGTGGCCCATCGCGCAACAGGATTGGACAGGCGCTCAATGGATGGGACCGAATCCGTCGGCCGGTTGACCTCCGACGACCTGCTGAACCTTCAGCATGTCACCGACGCACAGATCCGGCCCGATGGCCGGCGGATCGCCTACACCGTTTCTGCGCTGGTGACGGATGTGAAGCAGGCAAAGGGCGCATCGCGTATCTGGCACGTGACACCCGATGGCTCCGATCCCCAGCCCGTGACGGCGGAGGGAACGCGTGCTGCATCGCCGCGCTGGTCGCCGGATGGCGCAACGCTGGCGTTTCTCGGCAGTCGTGACGAGGACGGAACGGATCAACTTTTCCTGCTGAATGAATGGGGCGAGGCACAGCAGGCGACCGAGTGTGCTGCCGGCGTGGCTGGATTCGCCTGGTTGCCGGATGGCGTCGGACTGCTGCTGCTCGTGACCGATGCGCCGCCCGACGACGAAGCCGCCGAGCACGAGGCTGGACGCGATTGGACCGTCTACGAGCACCACCACCGATTTACACGCATCTGGCGCTACGACCTGGAAAGTCAGACGTTGTCACAAGTCAGTCATGCCGACGCGCAGGTTTATGAACTGGCCGTCAGCCCCGACGGGCGGGAGATCGCCGCGCTGGTTGCTGATGAGCCGTACAACTGGTCGTGGTACCGGGCAAGGCTGGCGCGGCTGATGCCAGACGGGACATTCGAGACACTGCACACGTCGAAGAAGCAGTACACCAATCTCGCCTTTTCACCGGACGGTCAGCGGATCGCTGTAATCACCTGCACGTTCAGCGATCAGGGGATGACCGGCGGCGATGTGTTGCTGATCGACCGCGATGGCCGAAACGCGCAGCTACTGACTGACGGACACCCTCGTTCCTACCTCAACGTCGCCTGGGAACCGGACGGATCACGTCTGCTCTGTGGCGCGATCGAAGACGGCGAGGCTGGCCTGGGATGGCTTGGGCTGGACGGCAGTTGGGATGTGTTCTGGCGCGATCAGGCGGCGATCCACCGCTATGGTGGCGCGATCTTCTCGCGCTCCGCCGACGGCAACACGCTGGCGCTGACGAGAAGCACGCCAGCTGAGCCGTCCAACGTCCACACGTTCGACCTGAGCACACGGACACTGACACGCCACACCGATCATCATCGCCAGCTACGTGAGAGGCAGATCGCGCCCGTCGAGACGCTGCACTGGCGCGCGCCGGATGGTACGACGATCCAGGGATTGCTCGTCCTCCCAGCAGAGGGCGGAAACGAACCGCTACCGATGGTGACGCTGATCCACGGTGGCCCAACCAGCCTCTGGTCGTACGACTTTCCTGGCGCGCGCTCGATGGGTTGGGTGCAACTGCTGGCTGCCGAGGGCTTCGCCGTGCTCCTGCCGAATCCACGCGGCAGCATGGGTTGGGGGACGGCTTTCGCCGAGGCGAACATCGGGGACATGGGCGGGACCGACTGGGGCGATATCGTCGCTGGCGTCGATTACTGCGTTGCGGAGGGGATCGCCGATCCAGACCGGCTCGGCGTCGGCGGCTGGAGTTATGGCGGCTACCTGACCTCGTGGGCCGTGACGCAAACGACGCGCTTCAAGGCCGCCGTGGCCGGGGCGTCGATCACCAACTGGATCTCATTCCACGGCGCCAGCACGATCCCTGACTTCGATGCCAACTTCTACGCCGTCGACCCGTTCAACTGGGATGGTCACTACGGTCAATTCTCGCCGATGGCACATGTTCGCAACGTGACGACGCCGACACTCTTCCTGCATGGCGAGCGCGACCCGATCTGCCCACTCGGGCAGGCGCACGAGATGTGGCGCGCGCTCAAGGAACTTGGCGTCGATACTCAACTGACCGTCTATCCCCGCGAGGGTCACGGCATCCGCGAACGCGAACACGCCCGCGATGTCCTCGACCGCGCGATTGGCTGGTGGAAGCGGCATCTGAGTCCATCGTGAGCGTCGCGAGTGCGTTCGCGTTTGACGCCGACCAGCGTCAGTCCTCAGGTTGCCGAATCGCAGGTGCGGTGTAGCTGGGTGTCCAGTCTGCATCGCGGCTGGCATCGGCGACGGCGGAACAGGTGGCGAACCAAATGTCGTCGTGTGTGCGAATGTGGTTGATGAGCGTTTCCAGAGCAGTGATCCGCGCTGGTCGTCCAATATAGCGCGGATGACAGACGAGCATGAAGTAGCCGGTGGTGGCGTACGAAGCGTCGAACTCGTCGATCCAGAGTTGCGCGACATCTGCCGGTCGGCGGATGCTGCCGGGATAGGCGAAATAGGCAGCGTCGTCCAGCGACCACTGCCAGGGCAATTCCAGCAGGGTGTCATCCCGGTTGGCGGCGACCGCCATCCGGTACGGCAGGTCCTCGTCGCCGAATGAGCTATCCCAGTCGTAACCCGCAGCATGGATCAACTGGAGTGTTTCGACAGTTGTCAGGCCGGATGGCGCTCGCCAGCCGCGCGGCGCCGTTCCGATTGCTTCGGTGATCGCCTCGGTCGCTCGCCCAATCAGGTCGCGCTCGTTTTCCAGTTCCAACGCGTTCCACTGTTCGTGCATCCAGCCGTGGGCTCCGACCTCGTGGCCGCGTGCCGCGACCGCACGTAGGAGATCGCTGTAGCGTCGTGCGTTCCAACCCTCGACGAAGAATGTGGCAGGAATCTCGTGCTGGTCGAGCAGGTCCAGGACGCGGGGAACGCCGCGACGGGGCGCGTAGACGCCGTCCGCAAGCGCCCCTCCCGCATGGCCATGGCGCAGCAGGTCAAACGACTCGCCGAAGTTGTCGAAGGTCA
>JBGSWU010000377.1:0-4171 GCA_041751795.1 Thermomicrobiales bacterium | reverse complement strand
GACCGTCACTTTCCGTGCTTTCCTGGACCACGACCGGAGCGGGGCATGGCGCAGCTAAACCCGACTCGGCATCGTCACAGGTGAAAGTGACCGTCACCGTCTGGTTCGTCCACGCGCCCGAGATGTACGGTTGCCCATCCTCAGTCGTCGCGGTTGCGGCACTCGTTGGCGCGGTGGTGTCGATCCGGATATCTTCAACAGTGACGCTGGCCGTATTGCCTGCCGCATCGGTCGCGGTTCCTGTCACGTCCTGGCTTGCTCCTGCGCCCGCGGTAACCGGGGCAGTGCATCTGTCAACACCCGATAGCGCATCATCACATGTGAACGCCACAACGACGGACTGCGATGTCCAGACGCCGGGAACGTACGACGTGCCATCTGCCGTTACCGCACTGGCGACGATCATCGGCGCAGTCAGATCGACGTTGATGTCGTCGATCGACGCGACTGCCTGATTTCCAGCGACATCGATAGCTGTCCCAACCGCGCGTTGATTCGCTCCCTCAGTGAAGACTATCGAGGCAGGGCAGGTGGCAATGCCCGACAGCGCATCGGTGCACACGAAACTGACCGTCACTGGGCTATTCACCCATCTGCCTTCAACGTACGGCGTATCGTCGGCTGTTGTCGCCGTCGCGATTATCATTGGCGCGGTCACGTCGACGTTGATGTTCGTGACGGACGTGCTGGCGGTATTCCCAGCCGCGTCGGTTGCGGTCCCGGCTGCAACCTGGCTTGCGCCTTCATCGATCGTGAGGGCATCCGGGCATATCGCAATACCTGAGGTCACGTCATTGCAATCGAATGAAACGATAACGGACGTATTGTTCCAGCCATTTTCGTTCGGATTGGGCGTCTGCTGTGGGCTGATCGTTGGTGGAGACTGATCGATACTGACGATGGCGGTATCGGTCGCGCTGTTGCCAGCCCCATCGACTGCTGTTCCCACCACCTGCTGTGTTGGGCCATCAGCTGTCAACGTCTGAGCAGTCGTGCATGAGACGATCCCTGATGGCGTATCACTACACTGGAACGTGATCGTGACCGGCGACGTGTGCCAGCCCGTTTCGTTCGGTTCGGGGTCCAGTATGTGGCCAATCGTCGGAGCGTCCATATCGACCTTGATGACAACAGTCGTTGGATTCTCGACGTTTCCCGCAACGTCGGCGCTCCAATACGAGAGCGTGTACAAGCCACTCTGGTCGAACGTCACCGCGCTTCCGACTGCTGGATCTCCGGCGTCGATCGAGTAGTAGGTCGCGCTTATGCCCGACAGGTTGTCGGTTGCGGTGAAGTTCACCGTGACGGCGCTTGCACTCCAGTCCTCGACTGGCGTGCTGCTCGTGACCGGAGCCGTCCTGTCCACCTTGATGCCAGTGACGCTCGCGATCGTCTGGTTTCCGACAATATCGCTCACTGTCTCACTCGCGGAGAGATTGTCGCCCTCACCAGTCAGGAGGCTATCGGCCGGGCAGGCACCAGCAATCCCCGATAATTGATCGCTGCATGTCCAGACAATCTGCACATCGTCGTTGAACCATCCGTCCACCCCTGGAGTGGTGCTGGCTGCTCCCGTCAGGCTCGGCGGCGCTGTGTCGATCTTGACGATGAACGTCCGGGACGCTTCGAGATTTCCAGCGTTATCGCGGGCCGCGTAGTGGAGCGTCGTGATTCCGTCCGAGTCAATCCAGATGCTCGCCGATGCCCCCGGCACGGTTGTCGTTTCGAGTGCCCCGTCTCCAGTCGCACTGTAGACGATCTCCTTGACACCGGCTCCGCCAGTATCGGTTGCGCTCAGACTGATGTTGACCGGGACGCTCGTCCAGGTATCCGATCCATAGCCGCCACCACTCGCGACCGTCACGGGCGCGATGGCGTCGTCGGGTTCAGTTGACGGCCCCGGTTCATTGAGGACGACGGTCGTCGCAACCCAGTGCGCAGTCCTTGTCAACGAAACGGGGAATGATGCAACTGCCCCTTCGGCACTCAATGACGCGTCGAACGCGACAGCGGTCCGGCTACTATTCGTAACGCCGAGGGAATACAGTTGGGTGGACTCAACCGAGCTGATGCTGACGTTACTCGAGTCCGCTCCGAAATAGCGTATGACACGGGTTCCGGGCGGATACGAGGATGTTGTTCCTGGAGCGGTGGCGCTTCTCTCGGCAACCAGACTTCCGGCAGACCTAGCCTCCGCGATCGGATCGGAGGTGTCAACGCCGGTGTATAGCGTGAGTACACCGGTCATGCTGGTGACGACATCGAATTGCGCATTGCACGAGCTACTTGCCCGGCTCTCGAAGGTGTAGTTCGTATGTTCCGTTTGTGGGGCCGTGATGCTACGCCACCAGATATGTTGGACGATGTCACTGTTGTCGACGATCCGTGTAACTTCTGTCCAGCCCGACTCAAACGGACATATTCTGATGTCGCTGACACTCTCATCGCTGGCAGCGATCATCTGGGCAACCAGAATGGCACCTGCATCGACATGAGTTTCGGTTACCCGAGGGGAATCAATTGATACACGATCGGTATTGGCACCGTTGGAGCCAATGCTATAGGCTCCGGACGTGACATCGGCAAACGCAGTCAGTGGTGACAATAGTGGGATCAACTGGCTGAAGATCATTGCCGCGACAACCGACATACCGATTGCCACTCTGGCACGAACCGTCATCGCGGTTGCGATGCGCCTAGCGACTGTCACCATGACTCTCCTCAGGTTAATCCCAAAGAACCAGCACAGAGCATTGCAACCGCTATCTCGATGCATATCGATGATCGAGCGGCGATTGACTTTCCCCAGAGTATCCTGAACCTGCATTGACGAGTCTTGTACACATCAAAAAGACCGGCTGATGGGTCATCAGGCCGGTTACGCCACTTGCTCCACGCAGGCGAGGCGTCCAACTTACAGCCCGCGTTTCAATGCGTCCTCAATTGTTGAACACGTTGGCACGTCTCAGGTATTCGCCTGATCGCCAGGTATTGTCGCATTGAGAATAAATTGTTTACAGCACAGCCATACGTCTGACCATTATGTAACAGATGGCAGCAGTATACGCAAGACACGCTCACATGTACATAGGTGACTTCCTGACAATGTAACCTCACGCTGACTTCTTGCCATACCGTAGCCAGGCATGAGTTGAGCATCGTGCGACGTTAAAACACCCGAACGACCGCGACGGGCAGCACGCCGCGGTCATCGATGATTGCGTTTCACGCACGACGTGAGTGGTAGCGGTGTTATTTCTCTCTTATAGTTCGACCTGTCCGCTGATACATGTCACCGTCCCGCCGCCGACCCATATACCGTCAGCGTCCTGGCTGATGTGGACACGACCAGCGCGGCCGAGGGCAGTGCCCTGGCTGGCGACGTAGGGAGCAATGGCCTTGCCGGTGCCGAGGAGCCATTGGGCAACCGATGCGTTGAGGCTGCCGGTGACGGGATCTTCGACGGTCGCGCCGTCCTTGGGGAAGAAGGCACGGAGCTCGAAGGCGTGTGCTGAGCCGGGTGGGTAGGGGCCAACGACGCCGAGGTCGAGGTCGATTGGTTTCGGGTGGAGGGCGAGCACGGCTTCGGCATTCTCCAGCATGACGGCCACCCAACCGGGACCGTTGTCGACCCAGGCGGCGTCGCGGATGTCGGCGCGATCGATGTTCAGCAGTTCAGCGATGCGCTGGACAAGTGCTTCGTCGACCGCGCCCGAGCGGATCAGCGGTGGGGCGGCAAACGCAAGGCCATCTGGCGTTCGGCGGATTGGAATCAGCCCAGCGGTGCATTGCTGGATGATGACATCGCCCTGTTTCGATGTTCCGCCAGCTTCGAGCCAGGCGTGGCACGTCCCGAGCGTGGGGTGGCCAGCGAATGGGAGTTCGGCGACGGGCGTGAAAATGCGGACGTGGTAGTCGGCGCCCGGCTCGGTTGGCGCTAGCACGAACGTCGTTTCAGAGAGATTCGTCCAGTGGGCGAAGCGTTGCATCGCTTCGGTCGTGAGGCCGGTGCCATCGAGAACGACGGCCACGGGATTTCCGGCATAGGGGGTGGTGGTGAACACGTCTACCTGGCTGAATGAACGCGACATGGCATTTCCTCCGATTTGCAGGCGTTCCAACAGTTCTGGATTCTGTCGACAGAGTAGCTGTTGTGACATCAAGCTGTACA
>JBGSWU010000376.1:0-5626 GCA_041751795.1 Thermomicrobiales bacterium | reverse complement strand
GCGTCAGCTCTGGCTCGAGGATGGCCTGTCGATGGTTGTCCTGCGCGATCGGGCGCAACTGGATGCAACGTCCGCAAGCTGGCTGGCCGATCAACTTGAGAAGGCCGGTCTGATCGAGCGGCGACGCAACGATCCGGACCGCCGGGTTGTCAGGATCTGGCTGACACCCGCAGGTCGAACACTTTCCGAGGACCTCGGTCCAAGAATCGAGCACTGGGAAGGATCGCTCCGCGAAACGCTTTCCGCTCACCATTCCAGGTCCGACGTCGACGCATTTGAATCGGTTCTCCAAACCGTGATCGGTCAGTTGCCAGAAGGCGACGACCTCTGGGTTGAAATGTCTGCTGACTGGGACACCTCGCTCGACAGGCTAAAGCTGTACCTGGAATCCCAAGAACACTGAGAACCGCTCCGTTTTTTCATGGGTGACGCCGGGTATCGAAGGGAACCGACATGCAAACCATTCCGACATCTGGACGCACGATCGAGAAGGAACTCTTTATCGCAGCCGCGCCCGAGCGGATGTATCACGCGTTCACGACAAAGGAAGATCTCGAGCGTTGGTTTGTCACGAGAGCCGAGGTCGACGCCCGACCCGGTGGAGTCTTCACCCTGTGGTGGAATGACAACACCGTGCCCGGCGAGTTCGTCTCGCTCGATCCACCCCATCGTTTCACGTTTACCTGGGATGATGGGCCGAAGTACGGCGTCACGACGTGCACCCTGACTTTCATTCCAGAGAATGACGGGACGCTGGTCCGCCTGACGCATACCGGGTTTGGTCAGGGCGACAACTGGGACGAACTCTACGACGGCGTCAACGACGGTTGGACAGAGGAGCTTGGCAATCTCAAGACATGGCTCGAAACGGGAACCGCGAAACCCTGGCCGTAGCGATCCATGATTCGCAGCCATAGGGTCCAGTGTCGTCGAAAGCGATGAAACGAGGAACGTCCATGAACGCCAATGCCACGACCGGTCGATCGATCGAGAAGGAGATCTTTGTCGCTGTCAGTCCGGAGAGAGCGTTTCGCGCATTCGTCGACACCGACGATCTCGAGCATTGGTTTGCGATCAAAGCCGAGATTGACGCACGGCCTGGTGGCGATTGGACGATGACCTGGTCATCGATGGCTGCCACAGGCACGATCGTCGAGATTGACCCTCCGCGCCTCCTTGTCATGGAGACTGTAAACGAACCTCCGTTCGGTAATACGATCTTGAGGTTCGAGTTCACGCCGGAATCGGACGGTACCCTCGTTAGGTTGATCAACTCAGGATTCGGGACTGGCGACGACTGGGATGCGTATCACGACGGCGTCAACAGCGGCTGGGGTGACGCGCTACGTGACCTCAAACGGTGGTTGGAAGATGGCGCAAGTGATGGATCATTCCGGTTGTCGTGACATTTTCACGCATCAGATCGCTTCGTGCCCTCGGAACCCATCGGTCGACGTCGAATCAGCCAATGGAAAGTGGGATCGTTGCTTGGCGCAGCGTGCTGATGATGCTCATCGCGACGATTCTGCCAGTCTTCGGGTTACTTTCTGACGGGACGTTTCGGATCTCGAAGCGCAGCAACCCGAAGTCACCTTCGGCCTCGACCTGATGGACGTTTCGGTCGACCGCTGGATCTGCGATGACGAGCACCATCGTACGATCGAAGCCGATCCCGGCGAGGCTGACGGCAGCGGTGACGTTAACGCTTTCAGGAAAGCGCAACGCCGCTTCGCGAGCTGGCCCGTTGAAGACGTCCTTCGCAGTCGTCATACCGTTTGCCTCATCGCCAATCAGCGTCCTGGCGGGTTTGCGGGTTGTATGTGTCACTCGATCAATTCCACCGATTGAGGCCGCTGCCAGTGCATCGAGGGCACCAATCGCCCCGGAAGCGACACGTATCTGGCTGCCGCCCTCCTGTGCAGCGGCGATTAAATCGCGCTCTACCTCTGGGACGGCGAGAATCCCAACGCTAACAACGACCAGATCGATACCCGATGCCAGCACTTGCGGTCCGTGCTCTCGAAGGGCGTCGTGACCCGCGATTTCGACGACGACGTCAGGTTGATATCCAAGGAGTTCCTCGATCGACGAAACGATCGGCAACGATGGGTTGCCGTTTCGTTGGCCGCCCGTGCGGGTACAGGCTGCGACGATGTCGATCTCGTCTTGGTAGCGTTCAGCCAGTTCGACAACTGGCTGGCCAATCGCTCCGAAACCGATCAATCCGACGCGTCGTGGTCGTTCGCGCATGGTTACTGTTCCTCCCAATGTATCGATGACATTCTCATTGTACGGTCAATGTTGATCGTTCAACCGTCGCAATCGACGCCATTAAAGAATGCGGCTAGGATACGGGAGCCGAATGCGGTTGATTGCGTCGCGATGAGGGGTGGAAGTCGATATGCGGGTGAGTTGCGCAGTGGTTCCGGGGGACGGGATCGGTCCAGAAGTGGTCACAGAAGGGATAAAGGTCCTCGAAGCGGCGGCGGACATCGACGGAGGGCTGTCGTTCGATTTCGAGTGGTTTCCCTGGAGTTGCCAATATTACGCCGAGCACGGCGAGATGATGCCAGCCAATGGACTCGACATCCTGGGTGGTTATGAGAACATCTTCCTTGGCGCAGTCGGCTTTCCCGGCGTGCCGGATCACATCTCGCTCTGGGGTCTGCTCATTCCGATCCGGCGAACGTTTCAGCAGTACATCAATTTGCGACCCGCTAAGCTGCTGCGCGGTGTTCAGTCGCCATTGCGCGACAAGGAACCGGGTTCCATCGACTTCGTCGTCGTTCGTGAGAACTCCGAAGGGGAGTACTCAAACATGGGTGGCCGAATCCATAGCGGCACTCCATACGAGATGGCAATCCAGGAAACCGTCTTCACGCGCATGGGAACAGAGCGTGTCCTTCGCTACGCCTACGAAATCGCGAACGGTCGCGACAAGTGCTTGACCGTCGCGACGAAGTCCAACGGAATCAACATCACGATGCCGTATTGGGACGAGATCGTGGGCGAAGTAGGGAAGCACTACCCTGACGTCCAGACGGACCTGTTCCACATTGACGCACTGGCTGCGTATTTCGTCACTCGGCCTGAATCGTTCGATGTCGTCGTTGGGTCGAACTTGTTCGGCGACATTCTCTCCGACCTCGCAGCGGCGGTCATGGGTGGGATCGGGATGGCACCTGCCGCGAACCTGAATCCGGAACGGCATTTCCCTTCGATGTTCGAGCCAGTACATGGCTCCGCACCGGATATTGCAGGGCGCGGCGTCGCGAACCCGATCGGGCAGATCTGGACGGCGAAGATGCTCCTCGATCACATTGGCAAGGCAGAACTTGGAGCGGCAGTGCTCGACAGTATCGAGGCCGTACTGGACGCAGGCGTCGTCCAGACACCTGACCTCGGCGGAAAGGCGACGACGACCGAGATGGGCGACGCGATTCTGGCAGAATTCCGGTCCCGCGTCTGATTGAAATTGCTGATTCTGGAACCGTCACGAAGTTGCCGTCGTCCGTATTGTAGTGGGACGACGGTGTCCCATCTTTTGTTGTGAACGACATGAAAACTGGAGCAGACGATGATGCGCTCGGGTTGGGGTAGTGTCGCCGGACGAAGTGCTGCGGCGTTGGCAATCGTTGCTGCATTCGTGCTGACGGCTGGACGACCGTTTGTCGGAACTGCGGAAGCGGCAGACGTCAGGACAATCAAAACGTTCGACACAGACGAGAAAGTCTACGCGTTGACGTTCGACGCTGGTGCCGATCGGGGATATGCGCCGCAGATTCTCGACACTTTGAAAGAAAACGGCGTGCGCGCGTCGTTCGGGATGACGGGCGTTTGGGCTGAAGCAAACCCGGACCTGATTCAGCGAATCGTCAACGAGGGCCATCACCTCATCAATCATTCGTGGAACCATCCATCGTTCAACACACTGAGCAGCGCTCAACGAGCAGACCAGTTGAAGCGGACCGAAGATCTTATCCGCGCGCAAACTGGCGTCGATATGCGACCGTGGTTCCGGCCACCATATGGTGAATACAACGATGGTGTCCTCAATGATTTGTCTGCGAACGGATACACCATCAACCTCATGTGGTCCACGGATTCGCTAGGGTGGAAGGGTCTCAGCGCGGCAGAAATCACGCAACGGGTGCTGGACCAGGCGGTTCCAGGCGGGATCGGCCTATTTCATGTCGGAGCGGCCTCACAGGATAGCGCGGCGCTGCAGGGGATCATCGATAAGATGCGCGCGCGCGGATACAGGTTCGACACCGCCGAGGCGATGGCTGGGATGGGCGATCGCTATTTCCCTGAAACCGGACACACCGTATCTGGTAACTTCCTCGACTACTGGAACCGATTCGGTGGTTTGGAACTCTTCGGCTATCCGATCTCCGATACCTTCGAAGAGGACGGCATGACTGTCCAGTATTTCGAACGGGTACGGATGGAGCATCAGCCTGGAATGTGGCCAGCGCGATACGACATCCTGCTTGGTCGGCTCGGAGCTGAACTCACCGCGGACAGGATCGATGAGAAGCCGTTCCTGCCGGTCACTGGACAATCCAACGCCAATTGCGACTACTACGCTGAAACCGGGCATTATCTTTGCTACGGCTTCCGCGATTACTGGAGCAAGCATGGCGGACTAGCGATCCTTGGGTTCCCAATCTCGGAGGAGTTCAAGGAAGTGAACGCCCAGGATGGAAAGACGTACACGGTCCAATACTTCGAGCGGGCGCGATTCGAATGGCATCCTGAGAACCAACCGCCGTGGAACATTCTCGGAGGTCATTTGGGGCGGACAGCATTCGAGCAGTAGCGACGCAACAGGCTCGTAACCGTACATTCAGACGGGGCAGACGTTCGGTCTGCCCCGTCTGAGCCAATGTGGAGTCAGGCGTTGTTGCGTCACTGTCGTCAGCGCCGACTGCCAATCACTCCGTGGTAGTTCGCGACGCAGGAGCGAGATTCACGCGGACATGAGCGCGTGTGCCACGTTGGGAGCGATGTGGGTTGAGCCAGTGATCTACGTGTCGCGGACACGGTTGAAATCTGTACTTTCACGGACGAGGCATTCGTCTCGGAAGTCACATGCGTCAGTCCCAGAACCAACGCCAGATCCGACGCCCGAAGCGACTGAACGCGATGAATGCAAAGAAGATTCCATATCGTCCGACTGCGCTGAAAAGCACCGGAAAAAGCACCCGCACAATTGTCGCCAAGCTGCCGCCTCCATCGACTAGTAGCCTGTCTCAGCTATTCGCTTCCAGGCGTATTCTTGAACTCGGTTGACAGGCACTCCATCAATACTTCATCCCACAGCTTTCCGTCTCGTGGGACGCACTCACGACGGCGACCGATTTCCCGGAATCCAGCTTTGCTGTAGGCACGGATACCAGCAGGATTGAAGGCGAAGACGGAGAGCATGACATTGTGCAGCCCGAGGACGTTGAAGGCATGGTCGAGCATCAGGCGCGTTACCTCAGTTCCAAAGCCGACTCCGCGGTCTGCGGGATCGCCCACCAGAAGTCGAAAGGTTGCCGTTCCTCGCCGAAAGTCGATCGCCGTCAGACTCGTTACGCCAATGGGACGCCAGCGATCCTGAGCGTAGATCAGGTAGTAG
>JBGSWU010000375.1:0-17372 GCA_041751795.1 Thermomicrobiales bacterium | reverse complement strand
GTGACGCCGTATTGCGCCAGTGAATCATCGGTCGTCACCGTCCCGCTTCGATCGACGCGCTGGATGATCGTGGCGCCGCTGGCATACGGCGCGGCGTCAAGGAGATCACTGAAGGTCGCGTAGGTAGGGCCGTTGGCATCGTCAGGGTCGCCGGCGACCGGCACGTCAGCAGCGCCGACATCGTCGAAGAGGTCGTCGCCCAATTGCATCTCACCAGTGATCAGTTCCTTCGAGAGCAATCCATTCGTGACGTACCAAACCTGGCTCGAATCCTCGTCCGGGTCGGTCACTTCCATCCGGCTTTTCTCGTAGTACTTGACCGAACGCTGCCCACCAGGGGCGTCCTCGTATTCCTCAAGCAGCGCATCAGACGCGGGTCCGGGACCCCACATCCAGGTGCGGCTCACGACGATCTGCTTCACTGGTTCGTCTGTCCGCTGCCACGTCCGTTCAAACTCGGCATAGTCCACGGCGGCCTGCTGGTTGTCGGTAATCACTAGCGTCAGCGCAGCCGAGATACCGCCACCAGGATGTGGGGTGCTGACAGTGATCTGGACATTCGATGGCGCTTCTACATCAATCGACGTGATGCTGAACGTCAGTGTGGACGAACTGACGAAGGTGGTCTCGCGATCCTGACCGTTCCAGCGCACGATCGATCCCTCAACAAAACCGCTACCACTGACGGTCACGATCATCGGCAACGCGCCGACGGGGATCGAGGCCGGAGAAACACTTATGACCCGTGGGATCGGATTTTCACCACCCACAATGTCAGGCAGGTAAGCGAGACCATATCCCCAGGTGTTGTTTGGCGCATGCGACTGCGTTGCATTCGAGCGCAGGTACTGGGCAACGTCAACCGGCCCGAATTCCGGGAATCGCTGCTTCACGAGGGCAGCCATACCAGCTACGTGTGGCGACGCCTGGCTCGTTCCAGGGAAACTGGATGGGCCGTATGAGGCAGTATCAGCGTAGTCAACACCAACGACATCCGGCTTGATGCGGCCATCGCGCGTTGGCCCCTGGCTTGAGAACTTTTCAATGACGTTTGGCGTTGTCCAGGACGCGGCACCAACGGCCAGCATGCCGCTATTGGCGCTCTCCGCCGGATTGCCGATACTGCCCGAAGCGGAAGAGTGCTCGAGCGCATAGCCATTGAACTCCTGCACCTGCATCCACGTTGGCGCTGGGCCACCATAATGCATGATCGAGACATACACCGTCCCGGTTGAACTCGCTGTGTAGTCGAGGACTTCCAGCGGAACGTCTCCCGACTGGCCGGATTGCTCTTCCTGGCTGACGGCGACCGGCGTGCCGCTGCTGTCGTACAACACGAGGTCGAGATCGGTGTCTGCGAAACCCCACGTATCGTCCCAGCGCATCTGGACGCGCACATTCTGTCCTGCAAAGACATTTATGGCGTTGACTTCGATACCTGAGACGAAGTCGAGGAACTGGTCGCCGTCATTGTCGCGATAGCCACCCGACCAGGTGCTTGAACCTTCGTTCCCTGCTGCGTTGACCCACGTGATGCCGGTTGCGACGGCGAGATCAACCGTTGCGAGGGGGCCATCGCTGTAGATCGAGGTGCCGTCGCCCGGCCCAGTCCACATCCACGCTGCTGAAAAGTTGATGATGGTCACGCCTTGAGATGCCATCCAGGTGACAGCGTCCCGCATCTGGAGCCAAGTTCCCGGATTGGATACATAGAGCGTCGCATTGGGAGCAACGTCGATCAGCGTCTCAGCAACCGCCGAGCCGTGAACATCGCCAATCGCGCAATCGGAAAGGTTTGATGTTGGCGCGTTGCCCGACCGGTAGCAGCGTCCGATTGGTGTGGGAAGTTCGTTTCCAACCAGATTCAGTATTCCTCTGAATCCAACATCGATGACGCCAACCTTCACACCGGCACCGGTATACCCATTGCTGTTCCAGTGTGGCGCGTTGTGGAGGCCGACACCCTGACTGACAACCTTCGCAGTCGGACCGTCGATCGACCGCACGGCGGTAACGCCAGGCTGACTGGCCAGTGATTCAAGCGTGGAAACCTGGACGTAGGCCTCGACGCTTTCGGAACCGATCCCGATCACGCGCTCACCACGCGAATCGAGCCATGTCGCCAGTGCGTTCGGTTCTCCATCAACGAAGATCGTCACCGCAACGGTCGAACCCTGCGAGACACGGCCCTTCCGGGCGATCGCGCCGTCTGTCAATGTTCCGACATCGACATCATTGGCGAGTTCCGCCAATGTGGAGTCGAGTTTGGGGTGCTTAAGGACGCCGGACCGCATCGTTGCCGCGAAATCCGAACTCAAGCTGTCGAAATCCGGTGCCTGAGAATCATCTGCGAATACCGGTGTTACAGACGTGAGCAACAACAATAGCGCCGTGACCAGCATCATCGGTCGGCGCAGAGAATGGATCACAGACGAGTCCTCCCAGACCAGCAGCCGACGCGGCTGTCCCGCTCGGCTGGAATGTGCATCATTTTCCTCTCACGAGGACAGTTGCAAGGATAGCCGTTCGACGCTCACAGTTCCATGTGAAATCGACCGTTCATGGAAAATGTGTTCCAACCGTGGTGTCGCAACGACGCGATCGTCGCCGTTCCACCTCGGATAGGGTTCGAATGGGTTCTGGCTGATTGGAGGTCTTGTGAACCGAGTTCTGGAATCACAGCGGTATCGACGAGGTAGTTGGCAAAATGTTGAATCTGCTGGGCGATGGGTGGTCATGCTGACAGTATCGTTCGAGATAAATCGATCAGCACGGCTTACCCATGACCATCCACAGCGCGCTCGGGGGAGTGAACGAGGATAGCGGAACCAATGTCGCCACCGTCAGTCACGGACTCGGCAGCCGTTAGTGAAATCCGATACGCCAGAGCTGTCGCTGCGATTGGCGCGGGGCGACGGGGGTGTTCGCTGGCTCCCGAGCGGGAAGGATCGGAGCAACGACCTGCGCCGTGTTGTACCGCCAGTTGTAGTAGTGCAGGCCCACGTTGCCCATTTCCACCTGCCAGCCTTTGACGTTGCCGGATGTATACGTCAGGCAGCGACGTTCGAAGCACTGAATCAGGACATCCTGGACAACACCCGCAACCTTCACCCGCGCCCAGTACGCCTCGGTGATCGGATACCCGGTCGCGTAGAACCATGGATCGAAGAGCTGCCCTTCGACGACGGTACCATCAGCAGCGATCGGCCCCACGCTGTTCAGGTAATCCCAGAAGACGCTCGCGACACGATGCTTCGTTTCCGGCACGTATTCGGCACCAGTTACGCCATACTCGGCCAAGTGCGAGTTGGCGTTGACTCTACCGTCACGATCGATTGTCAGTAGAATCGTCTCGTTCGCTCCAATGGGCGGGAGATTCAGCACCCTGCCGAACGACGCATAGGTTGGACCACTCGTGTCGTCAGGGTCCCCTGCGATATTCACGACCGCGGGGTTCCGTTGCTCGAAGTTGTTGTCACCCAGCTGCAATTGACCAGTGATGAGTTCCACGACGAGCAGGCCATTGGTGACATACCATTGCTGGCTCCGGTCATCGTGCGGGTCGGTGACTTCCATCCGGCTCTTGTCATAGTAAGAGACGAGTCGCGTACCTCGCTGAGTCTCGTCATACGGCTCGAAAACCGTCTCACCTGCTCCTTGTCCCCAGAGCCATGTCCGGCTGACAACGCCACTCGCGACTGGTTCATCCGTGCGATACCAGGTGTCACCCATCTCCGCCGCCAGCGACGCACGCAGGGCCGCTTCAACATTCACCTGACCAGCACCCGCGCCAGCCTCCGCGCCGACACCGCCGGTATCGGTCGCTGTGTTCTTGAGCAGACTGCGGACTGCCTCGACCCCGACAGCAGGGTCAACCGACTTCAGCAATGCAACGGTGCCTGCGATGATCGCCGACGAGAACGACGTGCCAGAAACGGCACTGTTGTCCTCATAGAAAACATCATCCCAGTAATCGCCGAAGAAACTGTCCCAACCAGGAGAGAAAATCGACTCACCAGGTGCAGCGACATCGACGCGAGTGATCCGGGACGTGAACGCTGCTGGATAGCCGTCCGCCTTCAACGACCCGGCTGCAATCACTTCGTCATAGTTTCCGGGATAACTGACTTTATTGAAGTAGTTGCCGGACGCCGCGACGACAACGACACCGTTGTTGTACGCGTACTGAATCGCCTCACGCTCGGCCTGAACGTATTCTTCTGCTCCCAGGCTGAGGTTGATCACGTCTGCGCCGTTGTCGACGGCCCAGTAAATCCCGGCGATCTCGTTGGCGACGTCGATTTCGCCAGCCTCGTCGACAACTCGGATCGGCATGATCCGAACCCCCATCGCCACGCCGACTGTCCCGACACCATTGTCCTGAGCGGCAATAATGCCGGCCACATGCGTCCCATGTCCGTCGTTGTCAGAGGCATCGCTGCTGCCATCAACGGCATTGTAGCCAGGGACGAGTCGTCCATGAAGATCGGGATGGGTCGACGAGACACCGCTGTCGATAACCGCGACGATGGTGTCTTCGATCCCGGTCGAGATATTCCAGCCATCGGGCGCATCGATCAGGTCCAGCCACCACTGCTGCTCGGTGTACGACTCCTCGTCTGGAACCCAGGCCAGTTCGCGCTGGACATTCGTCTCAACCGAGAGGACATCAGGGTTCCGGCGGAGAATCGCCCGAGCGTCGGCGGCGCTGTCAGCGTCTTTGTAGACAAGCAGCGAGAGTTGCTGGCGTGCTGCCAGTTCCCGCTGACCTCGTAATCCATGGCGAGCACGAGCGACAGCATCCAGCGCCAGGCCCTCAGCAGACGAGGACGGTGCCCAGTAGGGTGAATCGGATCGGAACGTGACGATCAGTTCGTGGGAAGAGTCGCTCGCGAACGGCGCAGCTTGCACCGGTATGCCGCCGATGCAGATTGCTAACGCGATGGCGATGAGCATCGCCGCACTGATCCGTGCGCGCGACGACCGGACAAAGCCCGGTACGACATCTTGCAACTGAGTCCTCCACACCTGTCCCGGAACCGAATGCTCCCCAGATCGGTCCACGATGGCCGTTATTCTATCGAACCAATGATTGTCGCGTACGTGGACGCATCAGCAACCCGCTATTCATCCGACGCGCCGATGACGCCCAGCCGCATCGCTGCCGATTTCTCCTCTGTAAGCCAGCACTCGTTGTCGTAGCATTCCATGATCATCTGGCAGGCTTCCTCAGGAGAATCGGTCACGGCCAGGAGTTTCAGATCGTCAGGTGAAATCTTGCCCTCGGCCAGCAGAGTGCTTTTGATCCAGTCGAGTAACCCCTGCCAGTAGTCACTTCCGAAGAGAATGATCGGGAAATTATGGATCTTGCCGGTCTGGATCAGCGTCAGCGCCTCGAACAGTTCATCGAGCGTCCCGAAACCACCGGGGAAGATAACGAATGCTTCGGCGTACTTGACGAACATCGTCTTGCGAACGAAGAAGTAGCGGAAGTTTACCGCCACTTCAACGTACTGGTTCATGCCCTGCTCGAACGGCAGTTCGATATTGCAGCCGATCGACTGGCCCTCTGCCTCGACCGCCCCGCGATTGGCTGCTTCCATGATTCCCGGCCCACCGCCGGTGATAACCGCGAATCCTTCGCGAGACAGTTGCGCTGCCAGTTCTCGGGCCGCCTGGTACATCGGGTCATCTTCGGTTACTCGCGCTGAACCGAAAATCGTGACTGCCTTGCCAACATCAGCGAGCGTGTCGAAACCCTGGACAAACTCACCCATGATTCGTAATACGCGCCAGGGATCACTATGGATGAACGCCGATGCCATCGGTTCACGGGTTTTGCTTTCGAGGAACTGCTCATCCTCGGTCGGTTGCCCCATCCGTTCGCGCGCATTCAGCGAGGGGTTCTCACGCATTCCCGGCTGGTCGGCCCAGTGTGGACGCGTTCCTCGCCCTCGCCGTCGCGAACGGGTAGCGTCTTTCTGCTTGTCGCTGCTTTCAGTGTGTTCGTTGTCAGCCATCGATACGTGTCCTGTCTTGAATCTTTTTCAGATGAACCTATCGTACGGTGTAGCATGTGCGACCGGTTGCAAGGATGGGGCCGCGAACCGATTGCCTGGGTGAAAACAGGCGACACACGAGGTTTGCGCACTTCACAGGCCACCTGCCTGCGTGGGATACTACCCCGTCGCCGGAATAACCGACGTGTCGATCGCGTTCGAGTAGGCGTCCAGCCTGAGTACGCGCGTGGCCATATGCGACGCTGACTCAGGCGAATGATTGTTGAGCAATTGGGGATAGCGGGAGTGGGGACGCGGTGAAACTGTACGACACGCTGTCGGGCGAGAAACGAGAGTTCAGGCCGCTCGATGGCCGAACGGTCAAGATGTATGTCTGCGGTGTGACGCCCTACGACACGACGCATATCGGTCACGCCATGACCTACCTGACCTTCGATGTCCTCAATCGCTATTGCCAATACCTTGGCTGGCGCGTCCGCTACGTTCAGAACGTCACTGACATCGACGACGACATCCTCAAGCGCGCCAACCGCGACAACGAAGAATGGGATCTCCTCGGCGATCGCCATACGAAGCAACTCGTCGAAGACCTCTCGGCGCTCAACTGCCTCTGGCCACAGGCGTACCCGCGTGCCAGCGAGGAAACCGAAAAAATCATCGAGATCACGTCCGCCCTCGTCGCCGATGGCTACGCATACGAGAGCCAGGGCAACGTCTATTTCCGCGTGGGCAATGATGAGGACTACGGCGTCCTCGGCAAGTACTCCTGGGATGAGATGATCGACCTGTCGCGTGAACGCGGTGCCGACCCGGACGACCCGCGCAAAGAGGGACCGCTCGACTTCATCCTCTGGCAGGGCCAGCAGCCAGGCGAACCTGCCTGGGAGAGCCCGTGGGGGCCAGGTCGCCCCGGCTGGCACGTCGAGTGTTCAGCAATGGCGATGCGCTATCTCGGCCCGAAGATCGACATCCACGGCGGTGGCAGCGACCTGATCTACCCGCACCACGAGTGCGAGATCGCCCAATCCCAGCATGCCAGCGGCGAAGAGCCATTTTGTCAGTTCTGGATGCACATCGGGATGGTCCGCTACCAGGGCGAGAAGATGAGCAAGTCGGTCGGTAACCTCGTCCTCGCTCGCAACGTTCTCCGCATCCACAGCGCCGACGCACTACGCCTCTACCTGCACTCGAACCACTACCGCGAAGCGTGGAACTACCGCGACACCGGCCCAGCCGAGTACGAGGGACTGGCCAGCTTACTCAAGGAAGCGGCCTTTCTCGACTCCCGCCATGGCGACGAGTTCGACGGCGCCGGGTTCGAAACCCGCTTCCGTGGCGCGCTCGACGATGATCTGAACACTCCCGAAGCGGTTAGCGTCCTGCGCGACTTCGCCGCCGACATCATCACAACCGCCGCCGAAGGCCGCAACGTCCGCGCAGCACAGTCACGATTGCGAACGCTCGCCAGCGTCCTCGGAGTGCAAGGCACGCGGTAGCGATCAGCAATCAGCAATCAGCAATCAGCAATCAGCTTGTCGCGGGTGGGCCAACTGGTCCACCCGCTTCGTTGTATTTCTCGCCCACACTTGCACTACACTGCCACGACACAGTTACTCCGGCCACGGAAGCGACGTATGCACGTGAAGCAAGCATTCACACGAACACGCTGCTGGAGCTTGTCAATCCTGATGTTCGCTGGGGCGACCTTCTGGATGGCAGTCTTCCAGGTACCCGGCAATGCGCCTCTGACGGCGCTGATCGCTGCCTTCGTACTTGGTGTCGCAGTTGATCTATTGATACTGCCTCGCGGAGTTCTTTGGCAGTTGGTCCCATCGATTGCATTGGCAGGCATGGTCTTCGCGCTGCCGACCATCACAGCATCGGCAGATAACGCTCCCAACCTCACAAGAGATAACGTCCTGATTCTTGGTGTCCTGCTGGGATTGACACTGTAACTGTTCTTGATTCTTGTTGGGCTACCATCAATCTTGGGCGCGACGATCACCTGGACACTGAGAACGACCATAGCGGAGTACAACGCGACTTGGCCTCGTCAATTCAGCACGTTCAACCCGAGCCGGTACGCGAGGGTGTGGCCAATTGCTTCTCGTGCGGTCGGCACGGTTCTCATGATCGGGATAGTCGCTCTACCCGCATTCGTTCCGTTTCATGGTTCGGAGGGACAGAGAGTCTATTCGCCGGATGGTCGCTACGCCGCCTGGGTCCGAGAATACAACTGCGGCGCCACGTGTCCGTTCCATCCGTGGATCGTTGTTCAAGACAACGAACGACGGCAGCTTCCGTGGTTCTGGCGCTCCGAAGAGAAGACGATCTTTGACACGCGCCACACGTCGCCATCAGAAATCTCACTTCGCTGGGTTTCAGATCGACATCTGGTCGTCAGCTTCGTGAACTACGACAGCGACGCCATCACAATCCAGAAACCGGCATGGACCGACCTGAGAATTATTTACGACGCCATACCGCGTTGATGACGGCCCCAGGTGGGCACATCCGCGATGTCACGAATGAATCAACCGGTCCAGCAACTCGGCCAGGTCATGCAGGTTTTCGACGCGGTGCTCGGCGTCATGGCTGTCGATGTTGATCAGGAAGCGGTCGATAAGCACCGGAGTCAGCCCGGCGGCGCGAGCGCCAATCACGTCGTTGTCATACGAGTCGCCGACGTAGATAGCCCGTTCGGGCGGGAGGTCGAGCAGGTCCATTGTTCGCAGGAAGATCTCCGGTTCCGGCTTGCCGACGCCAAACGTCCGCGGAGAGACGATCACCTCGAAGTGGTGGTGAGCATCCAGTTCCGCGATTCGGTCGGCAACTTCATCGTTGTTGGAGAGGACGCCGGTGCGAAGGCTACGCTCACCAAGCCCTTCGATAATCGATAGCACGTCGTCGAAGAGCGTGAAGTGCTTCAACATGTCACGTTCGAGGAACTGTTCGATGAACGAATCGTGATGTTGACCAGGGATATTGAGCGCGTCGGGCAGGCTGACTGGTTGCATGTGCCACGGTACGACGGACGAGTCTCCGGCCCTTACGAATGCCCGGTATACCTCTGGCATCGACAACTCGACGCCAAATCGATATGCGACTTCCTGCGCGTAGACGAAGCGATGCGGCTCTGCCCCGCAGAGCGTGTCATCCCAGTCGAACAGGACGGCGTCGTAGCGACGCTGGCTCACTTCGTCCCCTGGCGGCGCTGATCGAGAACAGCAAGAACATCGTTGAGCGGCACATCGCAGGCTCGCAGCATTACCAGCAGGTGGTAGATCAGATCACCAGCCTCGTTCGCGAGCGGTTCCGGATCGCCATTCTTGGCGGCGATGATCACCTCAGCGGCTTCCTCGCCGATCTTCTTCCCAATCTTGTCGATCCCCTGCTGAAAGAGATAGGTCGTGTACGACCCTTCAGGCATGGCTTCCTGCCGCTGGGCAATCACGTCGCCCAGCCGGGGGATAACGTCGGCCCCAATTGGAGCAACCTCTCCGGTCGCGACTGGTGCCGCGTAAAAGCAATTCTCCTCGCCAGTGTGGCAGGTCGGGCCGACTGGGATGACGCGCAGCAGCAGCGTGTCGCCGTCACAATCGACGCGAGCATCGACCAGCCGCAGGACGTTACCGCTCGTTTCCCCCTTCTGCCAGAGCTTTTGCCGAGAACGCGAGTAGAAGTGGACCAGACCGGTGTCAATCGTCAGTTGGAGTGATTCGGCACTCAGATAGCCGAGCATCCGGACCTCACCGGTCCGTGCGTCCTGGATGATGCCCGGCACAAGGCCGTCGGCGTCCCAGTTGATCGTGTCGGTGGAATTGGTTATCGATGTTTCAGTTACCATGTCGGCAATTGTAACGATACTGATGAGTCGACACGTAACGAATGATGAAGGAACTACGCGACGAAATGACACGATTGGCGATCCTGGCAGATATCCACGCGAACCTGCCCGCACTTGAGGCTGTCCAGCGCGATCTTGCCGACCAGAGCGTCGATCGCGTCATCGTAGCCGGGGATTCAATCAACTGGGGCCCATCGTCAGCAGACGTCATCGACACCATCGAGAGTGAAGGCTGGGCCGTCATTCGTGGGAACAACGAGTACTACCTGCTCGACTACGATACGCCGCGCGCACCGGCCACATGGACACTTGAGGACTACCCGGTCATGCCATGGCTGCGCGATCAGATGACAGACGCACAACAGGCCATCGTCGCCACATGGCCCGATACCCTCTCGCTACGATTCCCCGATGCTCCGACTGTTCGCGTCGTCCACGGTTCACCTCGCAGCCATTGGGAGCCGATGCACCGCGACACTCCGGCCAGCGACATGGCTGGGATGCTGGCCAGTATTGAAGAATCGTTGGTCATCGCCGGTCACACCCACTTGTCAATGGATCGTACGGTAGCAGACTGGCGCGTGATCAATCCTGGTTCAGTGGGGTTACCATTGGATGGGACGTTTGAGGCTCAGTACATGCTGCTGGAAGGCGACAAGACTAGCTGGCATCCTGAATGGCGGCAGGTGGCGTACGACCGTGCGCCGCTATTTGAAGCATTCGGGCGATCACGCCTGGTCGAGCGCTGCGGTCCTGTTGGCGAATTGATCGTCGAGGAGTTTCGGACGGCTAGAATCCATCTCCACGCTTTCAATGTCTGGCGCAATCAGTATTGTCCCGGTCAGCCGTTCACGAACGCGATGCTTGAGGAGTTCCGCCAGGCGGACCGTTGGGAGTACACTGAATCCGCATATCACGTCAATCGTGACGTTGATTGATGGCACCCGTGGAAGCAGGACTGCTCGTGGCTTCGGACGTTGAAACATCACCGGAACACGCCGATGCCACGACGAACCAGCCCTCACACCCCACCGTCGTCGAACGTGCATATTGCAGACTCCACCGCGTCGCACTGCCAGTGGGTTTCCCTACGCAACCGCGAACCGATCTTCCGATTCGCCGTCCTATGGTCGTTGCGACCCGTCCCGGTGAGGAACTGCTATGTGGTTGCGAGCATTCCGGCCCACATCTCTGGCCCAACGGCGACGAGTCCGGCGAATGGCCGGATGAGGTTGAACAAGATTCTTTGCAACCAGTTCGACGCGAAACGACTACGATGAACAGGTGACCTTGCCTTCACGACGGTCGCGCTCGACGGCGACTGGATCGCGCTCAGCCGGATTCCCAAACCCACCTCCACCACCAAAGCGGCATTCGAGGATATCGCCTCGTCGCAGGTCGATGTTGAGCGACATCGGCAGCATCGTTTGTGTACCATCGCGGTGAAGGGTGTACGAGCCAGTGGCACCTGGCCCACCGCCGAACAACCCGTTGGCAGCCGTTTCAAACCGGTCTGAATACGAGGAAAAGACGACGCCATCCTCGAGGATCTCGTAGACACGCCGGAAACCGAGCCCACCACGCCACGTGCCGACCCCGCCCGAATCCGGCAGCAACTCGTAAGCGATGATCCGGCAAAAGCGGTGGTCCACCTCGAGCGCTTCGACCGGGGTATTCGAGCAGTTCGACACCGGGTTGTCGGTTGCGTCGGCCCCGTCGTATCCAACACCTGCCCCGAGTCCACCTCCGCAGATATCAACGAACATGTCGTAGCTCGGGGTAGCGGGCTGCTGAGGTCGGCTCCCATTGCCCCCATCCCGGAGCAGGGCGAGCGTCAGACTCGATGTCGTATCGAAGCCGGGCGCAGTGACCTGATTCGGCACAGCGGGGGCGAGGGCCTTCTTGATCGCGTCGTATGCCCGGGATGTTGGCTGCATCCGGGCGCGGACCGGCGCTGGGAAACTGGGATTGAGCAGGCACCCAGCGGGAGCCGTTACGGTAATCGGTCGGTTACAGCCATCGTTCGCCGGGATCGCGCTGTCGCGGAAGATGCCGCGAATCGCGGCGCGGCTGGCGGCAATCGTCGATGAGAACGGTGCGTTGAACGGCCCCTTGGTCGTCGGTCCAGTCCCATCGAAATCGATGGCGATCTCGTCGCCACTGACGGTGACCGTAGCGCGAACGACGAGCCGGCCAGGGTTTATACCATCGGAATCGACCATGTCTTCACCACGATAGACACCGTCAGGGATGGCCGCGATCTCTGCTCGCGCGCGGCGCTCGGTATACGCCAGGAGTTCCGGGATCAGCGACTTCAGGCCATCGATGCCGTACCGGCCTGCCAGCTCCTGCAGACGTCGGCGTCCGGTGTCGTTTGCGGCGAACTGAGCGATGATGTCGCCAGTCGTCTTCTCAGGCGTTCGCAGATTTCCGGCGATCATCCGCCGCAGGATGCCGTCTTCAGCCTGCCAGTCCCTTGCTACATCGAACTTCATCGGCGGAAGGCGCAAGCCTTCCTGGTAAATATCGGTCGCGCGTGAGTTCATCCCTGCGGCTCCGCCACCAATATCGAGGTGGTGCGCCAACGAACCGGCGAACCCGATCAGCACCGGATCGTCATCGGACGGGCCAGTGTGAAAGATCGGCGTGAACAGGATGATGTCGTTCAAGTGATGGCCACCTGCATACGGATCGTTAAGAATCAATGCCTCACCAGGGCGCATCTCGTCGATTGGGAAGCGACGAACACACGCCGCGAAACACTCACCGAGTGCGGCCAGCATCATCGGGATCATCTCAGCCTGGGCGATGACATTCCCCTCGGTATCCAGCAGTGCCGCCGAGCAATCGCGCGCTTCGCGAACGACGGTTGAATACGCAGCCCGGACCAGATTAATGCCCATCTCCTGCGCGGCTGCCGCCAGTGCCTTACCAAAGATCGCCAGCGTCGCTGCGTCAGTTGTCGTGCCGCTCACTCGCCTGCTCCTATACCGGTCGTCGTCTGATCGGCGGAATTCTCGCATAGTTGCCAATATCAACGCGCCAGCAATCGAGAGGCTCGGGAACTTTCAGAGCTTGGCCATCGTTTCTCCTCCAACATTGGAAACACAAAACAGGATGGAGATCGGCGATGATGCGGCGCGTGTCGAGGCGGACATTTCTCAAGGTAAGCGGAGCGACGGCAGCGATGGCCGCTTCCGGGGCGCTCGTCGGGACGATGCTGAGTGATGACGATGATGGCGATCCGATCGATCCGCTCAACCCGCTCGATCCACAGGCGAACGTCACGCCCACGATCGGGCCACGGATCGATGAGAACGTCAGGGGTTACTTGGCAATCGCCCCTCGCATCCTGAGATCCGGCCAGGTCGAAGCCGTATCGTTGTCGATGTTTTCCGGACAGAGAGTCGCCAATAGCACCGTCACCGTCGATCTCGTCAAGGATGGCACGACAATCGCCAGCAACTCAGCCTGGGTGGCCGGGCGAGGCACGGTGCTGCTTCAGATACCAGCGTTTGCGGAAGGCGACTACAGCCTGACGGTCTCGGCACGGGGCTTCAAGGACACCGCTGAGGTTCAGGTCGAAGACGGAACGGTCGTGTTCCTGGAAACGGACAAACCGATCTACAAACCCGGTCAGACCGTTCACATACGGGTGCTGACGCTCGACCCGACCCTGCGACCCGTTGCCGGTGAGGTGACGGTAGAAGTACTTGATGCGCAGGGAATCAAGGTCTTTCGGAAGGCCGTTTCCAGCGATGAGTTCGGGATGGCGACCCTCGACCTGCCCCTTTCGACGGAACCAAACCTCGGCGTCTGGTCGATCCTGGCAGAAACGGATCGCCGCAGCATCCAGACCGCCATTCGCGTGGAGCGATACGTCCTGCCGAAGTACGAGGTGCGTGTCGAACTCGAACGTGACTGGGCGCTCGTCAACGAGCCAATTAGTGGTGTGATTGCCGCTGAATACGCATTCGGAAAGCCGGTCAATGGTGAGGTCGAAATCGTTGCCTCGCGCTATGTTGGCGTCTGGGAAGAGTACGCGAGCGTCCGTCGGCCAATTAAGGATGGACGACTCGTCTTCGAGGTGCCGCAGGTCGATTACGTGTCCGGCTCGCCCGAAGGTGGCGGGCTGGGAAGCGTCCAACTCGCTGTCACCGTCGTCGAGCAGGCAACCGACTACGAAGAGTCGACGACACGCTTGATCTCGATCGCGCAAGGGCCGGTTGCCTTGCGGATCATCCCCGATAGCAGCACGTTTAAGCCGGGGTTGCCGCTCACGCTGCTGATCGTCACCGAAACACCGGGGCAACAGCCAGTCGATAGCAGGATCCGCATCAACATGCTCTGGCAGGATGACGAATACGTCCAGACACGGAGCGACAACGAGACGGTCCGAACGACCAATGGCATCGCGTCATTGACCGTCACCCCGCCCAATGATGCCGTTATCCTGACACTGGACGCCTCAGCCGATGACACATCGTGGGCATACATGACGCTGCGTTCCGGGTACTCGCCGAGCAGCACGTTCATTCATGTCGCGCAGGAAACGTCCGGCACACTCGCTGTCGGCCAGACGGCACGCTTCCACATCTCGGCAACCAACGAAGCGCGTAGTTTCTTCTATGAGGTGCTGGCTCGCGGCAAGGTCGTCTTTTCTGACGTCTCGGATTCGCCTGACATCGACCTCACGCTCACACCAATGATGGCTCCCGAGGCCCGGCTACTCGTCTACCAGATCCTGCCGAGCGGCGAAGTTGCCGCCGACTACACCCCGTTCACTGTCAGTGGGAATTATCCGCTGGCAGTGTCGGTCGACCCAGGCGTTGACGAAGTCGAGCCGGGTGACGAATTGGAAATCGCGATCCAGACTGACGGCCCGTCGAGGGTTGGGCTGGTCGCTGTTGACCGTTCGGTCTTCATCCTGGCCGAGAATCGGCTCAACCTGCAACAGGTCTTCGCTGAACTGGAACGGCTGTCGCTGCTGCCGCAGGCGGAGTTGCACGAGGCTGAACCGGGGATCGCGTTCGAGCCAATGTTCGATCCATGGGGGCCGATGACGATTCCAGGCGCTGAGGATACATTCCGCGATGCGGGAGTTGTCGTCCTCACCAACCAGAAGGTGCCAGAGGGCAAAGAGATCCAACCACAATGGTTCGCGATGGCGGCCGCTGGCAGCGCAGAAGACGGTGAAGGCGATGATGACGCCGCAGCGATGCCAACAAGCGCGACGGCAGCACGGGAGGAATCGACGTCACAGGGACAAGCCCAGCCACAACGCATTCGACAGTTCTTCCCGGAAACATGGATTTGGTCCGACCTCACGACGGACGATGCAGGCCGCGCGACCGAGACCGTGACAGCGCCGGACAGCATCACGACCTGGATGTTCCGGGCCGTCGCCCTCTCACAGGAACTGGGTCTCGGCATCGGCGAAGCCGAACTGCGAGTCTTCCAGCCGTTCTTCGTCACGGTCGATCTGCCGTTCGCGGCGATCCGTGGCGAGGAGTTACCCGCAGCCGTGGCGCTTTACAACTACACGCAAACAGCGGAAACATTCACTGTTGAACTGGAACCTGCTGATTGGTTCGAACCGTTGGGCGGCCTGATCCAGACCGTCACTGTCGAGCCAAACGAGGTCGGCGCGGCATCGTTCCCGATCCGGACGACGGCACTCGGCGTCCACCCGTTGCGGGTGACGGCGCGTGGGTCGTCGGTCGCCGACGCGATCGTCAAGGAGATGATCGTCGAGCCGGAAGGCGTCGCCCGTGAGCAAGTCGAGAACCTCGTCCTGGCATCCGGCAGCGAGCGCGATGTCGATCTGAGCCTGCCCAGTTTCACCGTCGATGGCTCTGGTCGTGCCTTCGTCGCGCTGACCGGCAACGTGCTGAGCCAGACGATGGATGGTCTGGAATCGCTGTTGCAGATGTCGTTCGGCTGCGGCGAGCAGAACATGATCATGTTCGCGCCGAACGTCTTCGTGACACGATACCTGAACGAGACCGGCCAACTCAAGCCCGAGGTTCGCGCACGAGCCGAAACGCTGATGCTGACTGGCTACCAGCGCGAAATGACCTACCGTCGCTCGGACGGCAGCTTCTCCGCCTTTGGCGAAAGCGACCCCGTGGGCAGCCTCTGGCTGACGGCCTTCGTCCTCAAGACCTTCGCCCAGGCGTCCGAACTGGTCTACATCGACGAGTCAGTGCTGGCCAGTGGGCGCGAATGGATACGAGGCCACCAGGCTCGTGACGGTTCGTTTGAGCCGGTCGGGTTCGTCCACCATACCGAACTGCTCGGTGGGCTGGACGGGCGAACCGCACTGACCGCCTTCATCGCTGTCGCTCTTCACGAAGCCGGTGACACGAACGGCGCAGCAGCCGCAGCCGGGTATCTCGAAGGTGAACTATCCGATACCGTCGATGCCTACCCTCTGGCGCTGACGACCTATGCCCTTGCGCTGACCAGCAGCAACCAGGCAGCAGCCGCGCTCGACGCGTTGATGGCCATCGCCGAGGAAGACGACGAAGGACTCCACTGGGGCGACTCCATCGAACCGCTCGCAACGCGTTCATTCGAATCGACGTACCCCGGCCCAAGCAGCGCAGCGGTTGAAACTACTGCATACGCAGCCCTGGCACTGCTGGCACTCGATCGTGATCTCGACGCTGGCCGCGCGATCCGCTGGCTGGCAGCGCAGCGCAATTCCTCGGGTGGCTTCGGCTCGACCCAGGACACCGTCGTCGCACTCCAGGCAATGACAACCGCTGCAGGCAGCAGCCGCGACGATATCGATGCGATGGTGTTCCTGAGCAGCGGTGACTTCACCGAAGAAGTTCACATCAACGCCGAGAACGCCGATATCCTGCAGGTGATTGAAGTGCCGGTTGGCGGCTCGCTCTCGATCGAAACGACCGGCACAGGCCAGGTAATGGGCCAGGCCGTTCGCCGGTACAACCTGCCCGAATCGGGTGCTATCGATGCGCCGATCTTCGACCTCAGCGTCGATTACAGCGCCGCCGAGATCGAAGTCGATGACACACTCGACATCACTGCGACGATCACCTACGACCCGCCGCAAATGCTCGGTGCCGGGATGGTCGTCCTCGACATCGCAATCCCGACCGGCTTCGCACCAGTCGATTCAACGATCGACGCGCTCGTCGAACGCGACCCGCTCCTCAAGCGCTGGGACCTGGCAGGCCGCAAAGTAATCTTCTACATCGAAGAAATCCAGCCGGGCGAGACATTGACGCTGTCCTTCGAAGCCGGCGCACTCTATCCCGTCCGCGCCGAACCAGTCGCAAGCAGGGTCTACGCCTACTACAAGCCGAACTGGACCGGTGAGAGTCTGGGACGGAAGCTGGTGATCGCGTAATACGACTCAGGGATGATCTGCTCACGAGGAGCAGCATCCCTTGTCATCCACCGCCCAGAGGGCACCCGGCACCGAAGGATCTCTCCGCCTGTCACGGCAACAAGGTACTTCGGTGCCGGGTGCCCTC
>JBGSWU010000374.1:0-2076 GCA_041751795.1 Thermomicrobiales bacterium | reverse complement strand
GCGAACGCGGTCCTCCAGGGACTCGTTCCCGGCGAGATGCGCGGACGGGTAATGAGCGTCTACTCACTGATCGCCGCCGGGTTCATGCCGCTCGGCTCGATGCTCCTCGGTTCGCTTGGCTCGCTGATCGGAGTTCCCCTTGCCGTCGGACTCGGCGGAGTGGCCCCGATCGCCACTGCCGCCCTCTCCGCCCACCTCGTCGCTGAAGTGCGCACTGCCGAGTAGCCCGGCGATCGGGAACCAGCCCCTTCCTGTATCGATTCTTATCAGCCTAGCACCGCAATTGTGTCAGGACGGAACACAATCTCGCCCTGTCATCCTGAGCTGCAGCGAAGGATCTCTCCACCTTCACGACAATCAGACACTGATGGGAAAAACGATTGCCCGACTCACAGCGCTAGTTGTCAGTCGAACTAAATTCAGGTCAATCCATCCGATCGCACGACGATCTACCAACGTCCCGCGCTAATAGGCCGGTCGCGGATCGTCGTGAACCGGAAAGCCCATCGGCCCATTCTTGCCAACGCTCACCTGGAAGATGATGTTGTTCGGGTCTGGGAAGAACATGTTGCTGCCCGGTGCATACCCGTGGACCGGCACACCGGCGTCTGTCACCCGTTTGTACCAGCCGTCCAGTTCGTCCGCACTATCAACGAAGAAGCAGATGTGGTCCAGGTGCCGCCCCGACTTATGGACCGTCGCCTCCTGAAATTCCGGCAACTCGGCATCGGTGAACTCGAAGAACGCGAAAACGCAATTCGGCGCAACGGTGATGAAATAGTGGCGCGCCTCGTCCTCACGGTCCAGCCGGTGAGCCAGGGCAATCTCGCTCCCAAGCACGTCACGGTAAAACGCGACCGTCTTCTCCATATCGTTTGTAACCATTGCGACGTGGTGCAGCATCCCAAATGGAGACTTCAGCCCATCGCGATCCGGCAGCGACAATGATGTTCCTGTCGACATCAGATGTCCTTTCTCCCTTGTCATCCGAACGGCTGGCGACCGTTGGACCATCGTACCCTCAGAATCGTGCCCTTTGATAGTAGCCCATCGTCGTCACATCGGAGTATGAAGAGACTGAACACTTGTAGCCAGCCTCGACTCGAATCAGAGGTCGATAGCTTCGAAGGAGAACTTCAGCGTGGACGAACGCTATCAGTCGGAACCGAATGTCAGGCCATCCTCCGACATTCAGCGGAGCGCCCAGTACCGCATCAACCGCGAGAAAGACGTTCTGCGTCGTGCCTGGGTCGACGGTGGTGGAACTGAACTGGGGTTCGAGGAAGCCTGGCCCGGAATTCGATCCCAACTCGGACAGACCCGTGTCATGGCAATCGGTGAGAAGGCGCGAGCACAGGCATTGACTGCATTCCGCAAACGCTGATTTGACGTCAGATTCGGTTGGCCCGAACCAGCGACCTGCCTTGCCTCGCGTCTACCTGAGTTGTGATCGGTCCAGCGGCTGCTACTGAAGTTCCCACATCACGCGCCGGAATATCCGCGTCGCGATTCCAGATATCACCAGTGCCCCTCCGGCGACAGCGAACGCGACCTGCAAACTCGTGAGTTCTGCGATCGTGCCGAGCAGGAGGAACCCGATCGGCATCAATCCGTTCACCATCGACTGCGCTGCAAGCGCACGCCCCCGGAACCGGTCTTCCGCGAAGGTCTGAACCAGCGTGTCGTTCTGGATGATGTAGAGCATCTGGAAGAATCCGGTCACGAACAGTCCCGGCATGATCACGACCGCGCTGTTACCTGCCGCCACGATCAGCAACCCAGCGCCAAATCCAATCGTCGATATCCAGATTGTCCGGCCCCGCAGACCGCGTCCGGTCAGTATCCCGGCCGTTAACGTCCCAAACATCGCGCCAACGCCACCGACCGCGAACAGCAACCCAAGCATCGTCGCTCCACCGTCGAGCGTGTCACTCGCGATCGCTGGTAGCAGCGCCATGTGCGCCATCCCGAACAGATACGGCACGATGTCGTTACCAAGTGCCGAGCGCAGCAGCGGATTCGTCTTGATGTACCCGATTGCGTCTCCGATGTCGCGCCGGAACGATGGCCGAGCGG
>JBGSWU010000373.1:0-3630 GCA_041751795.1 Thermomicrobiales bacterium | reverse complement strand
GAGTTTCGCAACAGGACGTGGCTGACCGGAAAGCAGACCGAAGAGTCCCTGCAGTTCCTGCGGGAACTCGGCCTGTCGTACGTCACGGTTGATGCACCGCAGGTCGGCACTGGCACCGCGCCACTTGTCCCAGCCGTCACGAACACGCGGCTGGCGTATCTCCGGATGCATGGACGCAACAAGGAAACCTGGTACAAGCGCGTCGAAACGACTGGCGAGCGGTTCAATTACCTCTACAAACAACCAGAAATTGACGAGCTTGCCGCTGTCGCCCGCGAACTCTCCGAGCAGGCGCAGGAAGTGCACGTCATCTTCAACAACAACATGCAGAACTATGCCGTCACCAACGCCCGGATGATGATCGACGCCCTCGGTCTCTCCGGTAGCTGGGGTGCGGACGAGCCGCAGCAGGGCACACTCGGCATCTGATTCACCCCTCCAACATATCTCAACTGACGTCGTTCTGGGCGTAGTAAGCGTGACCGCATGGCAACGTACTTGCATAGTACGGAGCAGAACAGATATTCGTTCTGGAAAGGGACAATCAAATCAATGTCGAACTATGAGCATTCTGTAGATGTGAACGTACCGATCAGGACCGCGTACAACCAGTGGACGCAGTTCGAAGAGTTTCCTCAGTTCATGGAAGGTGTCGAGTCGATCACGCAGGTCGATGACAACACGCTGCGCTGGAAGGCCAGTATCGCTGGCAAGACTGAAGAGTGGACTGCCGAAATCACCGAGCAGACGCCTGATCAGCGTGTCGCATGGACGAGCACGTCCGGCGCGAAGAACGCCGGTGTCGTTACCTTCCACCACATCGACGACAACACGACTCGGGTGATGCTGCAGGTCGATTACGACCCAGAGGGCTTCGTGGAGAATGTCGGCGATGCGCTCGGCATGGTTGACCGACGGATGAAGAATGACCTTGAGAAGTTCAAGGAGTTCATCGAGGCCCGTGGCATGGAGACCGGTGGTTGGCGCGGTGACATCGAGCAGACCAGCGCTGGCCAGAACACCACCTCGTAAACATACACTTTCGCCGTAACGGAATGGCCCCCAGCAATCGCTGGGGGCCATTGTCATATTGCAAGGTCGCTGCAGGTTTGTTTCCTTACAGCGGCGTGCACAATCACTGTCTCGTAGGGACCGATCTTAGATCGGTCCGCGGCCCGCAGGCCGCAGGTTGGACACACGGAACTCTGGACAGGGCGCAGACTCCTGCGACCGTGTGGTGAGCGCACCGGTGTTGCGTGGGCGGCAGTCGGGCCGCGGACACGTCTAAGACATGTCCCTACGCGATGGAGACAGCTCTTCGGCGAACTGCTCTAATACGCTGGCACGGCTTCCAGCGAAGCGGACTGCAAGAGCGTGGTCGGCTCTGCATAGCCGCGAATACAGAGATCGCTGATGACGGTCTGGATGACATCGTCAGGTGTTGATGCGCCCGCGGTGATGCCGACCGAATCAATGCCGTCGAGCCATGCGCCATCAATCTCGTCGGCGCTCTGGATGTGATAGCTCGTGACGCCCATCTGATTTCCCACCTCGGCCAGCCGTGCGGTGTTGCTCGATTTCCGACCGCCGATCGCCAGAATCAAGTCCACCTGTCCAGCGAGTTGCTTCAGCGCGTTCTGTCGCTCGTAGGTCGGTTCGCAGATCGTATTGCAGATGCGGATCTCGCCGCCCTCACGGGACACGAGCGCGGTCAATTCTCCGACGAATGCCATGAACTCGTCGGTGTTCTTCGTCGTCTGCGAGACAACTGCGACTTTGCGTGGTGGCGTGGTGACGTCCGGTCCGGCGCTGCCGCGTGGGGCGTTCCAGGGAAGATCGGCGATCTTCTTCGCCGGATAAACGCGTGACGTGTGGGACCAGCCGACGATGCCGCGCACTTCCGGGTGGTAGGCGTCGCCGTAAACGACGACGGTGTAGCCCTGTTTCGCGAGTTTGTTCGCCATGCGTTGGACTTTCGTGACGAGTGGACAGGTCGTGTCAAGCAATTCGACACCATGTTGTTCCGCCTCATCTGCCATGTGCGGCCCGGCACCGTGGGCAGTGATCGCGACGCGCTTGAAGCCACGACCGGCCGCTTCAGCGATGCTGTTTGACGTGTCAACACCCTTAACGCGAAGTCGATCGACCACCTGAGGGTTGTGGATCACGTCGCCAATCGTTGCAACGGGGCTCTCAGGATCGCCAGCCGCTTCGATGATGTCCAGCGTCCGGCGCACTCCCCAGCAATAGCCCATCGTTTCGGCAAGGATGATCTTTTTTTGTGTCATTCTGAACTCCTGACTATGCTGGGGTGGAACATGGCGACGGACTCATGCTCCGTCGTACCTGAAGGACGGTGTCGATGTTTTGCATCGATCACTGGCAGATCGTCGAGAACGAGTTTGCTCGTGATCTCGGCCGAGAGGAGGGTGCCAGGCAGACCGGCGCCGGGATGTGTTCCCGCGCCAGTGAAGTACAAGCCGGGCAATTCGCGCGATCGGGTGTGTGGCCGGAACCAGGCCGATTGCGTCAGCGTCGGTTCGATCGAGAAGGCAGAGCCGAGCCAACTGCCGAGTTCATCGCGGAAGTCGATCGGCGTGAACCGCCGTTCTGTGACAATGCTCGCTTCCAGTCCATCCATCCCAAATTCGTGTTCGAGGTGGTGGATGATTCGATCACGGAACGCGTCACTTTCCATTTCCCAGTTGATGCCTCGACCGAGGTGCGGCACCGGGACAAGGATGTAAAGGCTTTCACCGCCCGGTGGGGCCATCGATGGCTCGGTCTTCGTCGGCGCGTGCAGGTAGAACGCAAGATCAGACGGCATTCCCTGTCCATCGAAGATCTCACGGAGCAGCCGTTCGTAATCGTCCGGCATCAGGATCGTGTGGTGCTTGAGTTGATCGTATTGCCGGTCAAGTCCGAGATACAGCAGGTAGCAACTCATCGAATACCGGTACTTCCGCAGCCGCGTCGACGTCAATCGTTTCTGGTTCGATCGCGGCAGCAGGTTCAGATAGGTGGTAGCCGCATCGCTGTTGGCGACGACGGCGTCGGCGGGGTAGATACCTGCCGCTGTTCTGACGCCGGTAGCCCGGCCAGGCGCAGTCAGAATCTCTTCGACTGGTTCGCCGGTCAGTACCTCGCCACCGAGGTCGCGGAACAGTCGCTCCATCCCCTCGACGACGCTGTACATGCCGCCTTTGGAGTAATGGACTCCGCCGAGTCGTTCAAGGTAGGGAACGATGCTGTAGATCGCGCTCGCCCGCAATGGGTTCCCACCAATGAAAAGTGGGTGGAACGAGAACACCATCCGCAGGCGTGGGTCAGAGATGTATTTCGAGACAACGCTGTAAACGCTTCGTTGCGCGCCGAGGCGAACGAGTTCGGGAACGATTCGCGCGAAGTCAGTGAACCGGTCAAACGGCTCACCAGCGAGATCATCAAAGGCGCGGCGATAGATCGTTTCGGTGTACGCCAGGAAATCGTGGAGACCCTGCACGTCGTCCGGGTTAAACTTCGCAACCTCGGCTTCGTCGGATTCAGGGCTGCTGCCGTAGTCGAAATGCGTTCCGTCCCGGAAATAGATACGGTAGAACGGATCGAGCCGCACCAGATCGATATCGGAGT
>JBGSWU010000372.1:0-19731 GCA_041751795.1 Thermomicrobiales bacterium | reverse complement strand
CATCGGTGTACGCCGTCCGTCGGGCGTACAGTTGCAGCATCTGCTGCTGCGAACTTGCATGGTGTACGTATTTCATCTCCAAACGTCTCAGTCATCATCGAGGATAATTGGGGTCGGTTCGTTCTTGCCGCCAAGGCGTTTCGGCGTTTCGGGTCGATTCCCGTGCTTTCCCCTCCCCCTCCCCCTGCTACCGGATCGGCAGAGCGCCGTCCCGGCCATGGCGCCCTGCCCGTTTAGTTCACGGTGTCGACGGTTCGATTACGGTACGTCTCCAGCCTGGTGCTTGTCATCCTCACCAGCCGGGGAGGGGGGAGGGGGTGTCGATCCCGGAATCGGACCCGAAACGCCGAAACGCTCCTCGAGTTGCTCGACGGTCGGCAGGATCGAGCCCTCATCCGGCAATGGTGCCCCACGGACGATGATGGCCGGCTGACTGCGGCGGGTCTGACGATTTAGGAGCCAGCCGCCCTTGATGGCCTTACGCACCCGCTCATGGGCCGAGGCAACCGACTTGAGGCCGAGTCGTGCCTGCAGTTCCGAGATCGTCAGTTGTTCGCCTGGCTTGACGGCCAGAACGGTCTCGCGGACAGCACGGGTTAACCCGTCGGCACTTGTCCGAGCAAAGTGTCCAGCAAGTAGGTCACGCGCATCGGCATAGTCGTCGATGGTGGCCAAGAGACTGCCGTTATCGGCCCGGTCCCGCTGGCAGACCCGCAGCAGTGCCAAGGTCTGGATGACCGTGATGAGCTGGACGAAGTCACGTCGGAGACGACTACTGATCGCCGGGATGAGGTCGGCGAGGCACTCGGCAAACGGCACGCGCACCTGGTGCACGCCAGAGAGCTCGAGATAGCGTTGAAAGGCAAGCAGTTCGTCCAGGTTGGGGACTGGCTCGTTCAGTCCAGCGGCTCGTTTGGCGAAGGCGCGCATGATGCGCTTGGTCTGTTCCGGACTCTGGTCAATCGGTAACTGCAAGGCTCGGGTGTTGTACTGCGTCGTCAAGGGACGCGTGAAGGTCGAGACAAACCCGGTCGGACCCGGCTTCTCGATCCGCCGCGTGACGCGACGACCGGTCGTTGGATCCATCTCCGGCACGTCGTAGGCGAGGCGATTCTCGGAGATGACCGAACGCATGGCGGCGGCTGCAGGACCCTCTTCGGGAAGGCTGTCAGCTTCACGCAGGTAGATCACCCGATGGCGGAACTCGGCGTCGGAATAGACCAAGGCAAGGGGTGATGTGGCCGATGCCTGAAAGACGGCCTCAGACGGCATCAACTCGACCGCCACATCCACGGCGAAGGACTTTCCCATGCCCGACGGACTCACGAACACCAGGATCATCGGGCGTTCGAGTAATCGCGAGGTCAATCCAATGTAGGCCAACAATGGCGGCGTCGGATCACCGGCCCAGCCGAGCGTCGCGAACGCCTGCTGGAACCGCTCCAAGAGGTCTGGAGCGTGGAGCAACTCCTTGGCCATCTCGTAGGCTTCGGTCCGGTCATGCTCGAGGTCAGCGTGCTCAAGGTCGTCGAGCGTTAGTCCAGTCCGCCGTAGTTCCGCCCAGCGTGTGGGGAACGCGTCCGGATCAGACCGGTGCAAATCAACGATTGAGTCGGCGCCAAGGTCGATGATGTGGATTTGCTGGCGCAGCCGCGACCGGCTGAAGCGATCGAGGAGTGCGTCGCGGTCGGCGTCCGAGACGACCAGGTCGATGTGCGGGATCATGGCGAGCAGCGACCCATCACGGTCATCGTCCCAGACGTTGGGGTTTTGCAACGACACGACTGATTCGCCGTAGTAGCTCAAGACCCACGACGATGGCTCACCCATGGCGATGGTCAGCCTCCCGAGTTTCTGGGCATCTGCGAGTCGGTCGAGACCCTCCAGCTTCGGCCGCACATTGCCGACCCAGCGGTTGGCACGGTCGTTGGTTAGCGATGTGATAAGCCGCGCCGCGATCTCAGTGCCGCTCGGACCGAAGTAGGGGACACGAATGGCAGGTGTTGGAACGTGGACGTCGGTGATGCCGCAGTCCGCGAGGTGCTGCTCAGGGAGACGGAGATCGTCCGCGAGCCGGGCACGGGTAAGGGTCAGATCAGTGTCGAGACGTGGTGTCGATGTCGAATCCATGGTTGGGATGCTCCTGCATTCAGTCAAACGAACGTTCACACCGTGACGGGCCTCGTTGGAGACCGCGTCACCAACGAGGCCCGTTCATCCCATCACACGCTATCGTCGGGAACAGCGATGCTGGCGTGTGGAACCAGCGAGTGATCGATCGGACCGCCGACCGTGTCATCCCGCAGTGGGGATGATGCGGTCGGATAGTCATCGTGGCGATCCTGGTCCACGAAGCGCCGGCGGAAGGTTGCGCCATCCATCGAACCCGTCCCGATCATCTCCAGCGCGACGTTCTGGATCCGGTCGAAGGAGGTGTCAACCAGTGCCACTGCGCGCTGTCGGTGGGCATGATGGCGCGTCTCGACATACGATGCCGTCAGTGGCAGCCGGGCGAGGGCCTCGATGGCGGCGATGCGCAACGGCCAGATTGGAGAGGCGACTCCACACGTCCGCGCAAAGGCCTCTTCTGCCGCCCAGGCGACGAATGAGGATTGATCAGCGCGATCTCGCAGCGTGGGGTCGTAGCGCACGTCGATCGGACCTTGGTGCCGATCAAGCGCCACTTCGACCGCTCGCAGTGATGTGTAAAGCTTCTGGAACGATGCGTGGCCGCGGAGATAGGCACCGGTCACCGATCGAGCTTTCGCCAACCGGCGCGCATAATGCTCCTGAAACATCGGCGACTGCACCTGTGCCATCCGACGTTGCAGGATGGGCTCGACGTCTGCGACGTCTGACGCCACTGGCTCGAGCGTGACCTGACCGAACGTCACGGGATCGTTGTCTCCAGCGCGGGGAATGGTCAAGGACGTCACGGTCTGCCCGGTTGCCTCGAGGGCGAGCGCCGATGCCACTAAGGCGGCAACGCTAGCGACATACGTCTTCACGATCGACGTGATGAAGTCAGCGCGTATGGCATCTGACGTCCGTGTCGGTCCCGTAGCCAGTGTGAGGGCATGCCGGTAGATCACGGGCTGGAACGGCTCCAGGCGGCGCTCGATCAATTCGATGATCCGCGGGACGACGTGCTCGGTGTCCTGTCCCGGTTGCAGCGTCCGGCCAAGGCATTGGCGGAGTGCATAGCGCTTCTGCGGTCGGTAGGTCCGTCCGTCGGCGATAGCAGCGTCGGCAGCAAGCTGTTCCGCGAGATCGAGCACGACGTGCGTGAATGCCGCAGGCGATATGACGGTCTCAGCATCGGTTGTGAGCACAGCGACGTCCTCGACGCTGACGAGTGGGAGGCCCAATTCGTCCAGCCACTCGACGACATCCCGCGTTGCGAGAGTGATCTGGCGAATGCTGACAGGTGTGTATGCCATCACGACGATCCTTTCGAGCTGAGCTTTGGCTGAGGGCGTGGTGTGGACTGCTGTCGGCATGTTCGAATCCGACGGTTCCAGGCAGCGGCGATCAGGGACACGTCGCCAAAGCGATAGAGTCGGCACGCGCGGCCGAGGCTATCGGAGTAAGGGATGCCGATCTGCTCACGCCGCGCGACCCGCCGCAAACGCGCTCGGTGGGATGGATTGTCGCGATCAAGTCCGAGTCCCTCGAGGACATCACCGGGCGAGAGCTGACCGCCATTGTTGAACGCCGCGAAGAGCTGATAGCGACGCTGCTTGGCGCTGTGAAGCTTTCGGTAGCGCTGCGGATCCCGTTCGGCACGGTCGATGTAGTGGGTGAGTGCCTCAATGTGGCGCGTGACCCGGCGACCGTAGTACTCGAACACGCGGTTGGGTAGCCCGAGTGTCGGGTCGGTGGCGATGGCCATCTGTATCTGTTGCTCGGCCCAGTCCCTGGCGCGAGCGTCGACGACGGCTCGGACCGTCGGGTCGTTCGGATAGTCCTGCAGATTGACATCCCAACACTCCGCCTCCGTCGCGGCGTAACCGATGCCGATGAGTCCGGCAAGCAGATCGGCGAGGCCGATGCCAGCATGGAATAGCGCTGGAAGCGAGCGGGCGAGCAGCGGCAGACGCAGTTGGAATACCTCGACGATTGGCGGAGTCAAATCGTCGCGGAACCGGCAGTACCGGTTGCCCCGATAGCGATGCGGATCAACGGGGATGGCATGGACATAGACAATCGCAATGTGCGCGTAGGTTGATGGAATGAGGCGCGTGCGGGCAGCCGCAACGGTGGGGTCGGCGTCGCCGACCAAGTGATCGAGAGGCATGGAATGGTCCTTTGCTGATCAGGAATAGCGAAATACACGAAGACTTGCGGAGCGGATCAACTGACGATAAACCCGTCTCGGTCACGGGCGAGCCGCAGGAACTCGACCCAGCGGTCCCATCCGGGCACCTTCGCTGGCTCCTGTTCGCCGAGCAATTCGATTGCTGAACAGGCCTCGGCGGCGGTCACGTGCCACCAGCCGTTCGAGCCCAGCTTGAAGCACGCGATACCAGGGACCGATGGAACCTGGGCGAGCCAGTCAAACACGACGTCGCGCACGATGTCGGGTGCAGCGGGATCGTAGGCGGATTGGATGCAGACTGGCTTGTCGTAACCGTACACCGAGAGGTCCGGCTCTGGAGTCGGCTCGACATTCGCAAGCATCCCGCGTTCGTCCGTTGCCGTGACGATCGGCCACCATACCGGCCATGGAAACGACAGCGAAGTCAGGTACCGTCGTTCGAGGTCGCGTGCCTCGCGTCGCAACTGCTCGAGCGTCGCGCTTTCCGCCTCGTTCGCCCTTTCCTTACGCTCCTCTTGCCTGAGTTGCTGGTAGACGTCGAGCAGCGCCTTCGGCTTCTTGGAGTGGTCGAAGCCAATTCCCATAGTCAATCTCCTTAATAACGGATCGGCGAGAACTGGTGACAACGGTAGTGGCAGAGTCGCTCGAGACGAACGTCTTGTAGCCGAATGCTTATTGCCGTCTCGTTCGTGCCTTCGGCAGTCGAACACCGATTTCGCGCGCCAACTGCTGGGTGGTGTCCTGGATCGCGCGGGCTGTCACGTGATGCCCGCTCCCGCGCTCGAGGATCTCGATGGCTTCGGATGACATCTCGCGGGCGACTCGCAGGAACAGCCAGCGGCAGTGCCGGGGCAGTTCATTGCGGTCCCGCATGAACCGGAACCCCTGTTCTTCGTAGCGGACGGCGACCGCATCGATTTGCCGGGCGACGGAGGTGCGGATTTGGCTGGTGATCCGCTCCATCGCCGCTTTGCGGGTCTCCCGCTCGGGGTCCCATTCATCGGTGAGGGTCACGGCAATTCGGCGTTCGGCCGACGTCATCGTCGGAATCGGCGGACGGGCTGGTAGGCGGATCGGGAGCGACGGCAGTGTTGTAACCGACACCACGTCACGCAGTGCGATGAGCCACCCCAGGATGATGTCCCGGAGTTGCTCCCGCATCAGGACTGAAGGGCTGAATCGGGCAAGGCCGTACGCTTCGATGAAGGCGTCGATGGCAGCGATGAGTGGTTGAACGACGTCATCGTCCATTGCCTGGAGATCGGCGACCGTCGCCGATGGGTGAAGCGTCGCCAGTAGATTTCGATGACGCTTCGCGCACCGCTCCAAGGCCGATGTGGTGGTGGTATCTGTGAGATAGCAGGCGAGGTAGTGCCTCAGCTGCGCTCGTACGGAGACGAGGCGATGTTTCGCCATCCCTGCTCGCCGGCGAGGTGACCGACATGCAGGCGTCGGGCGCATCCGTTGGCGGGACTGCGGGGCGTTGTCGTGCTGATCGGTCATCGTACTTCTCGATTCCGTTGTGTCTTGGGGTAGCTCGCGTTGTCCTGGTGGATGGCCCCATCGACGCCAGTGTCACTGGTGAGGTGACTGCGAACTCGGAGCCATCCACGGAGTTCAGGAGTTTGGGTTAGGTGGTGTTGCGCTCGATGATGAACGTGACCTCGTCGGTCGACACCAGTTCCGAGAGTGGCAGAAGGCACTCGACGGCGCGGATCGCCGGCCAGAGCCGATCAACAAGGTCACGCGCGTCGGGATCGCCGACCGTCGTCGTGCTAGTCGCCGTCACTTTGGCTGCCTGCAGCTTCGCCTCAGCCGCCAAGCCCGCCTGGGATACGATCTCCAAATCGTGACGGTGTGCTGCCCTGCGAGCGACGGACATCAACTCGAGCAATGTCTAGGTTCCTTCGTCCAACACTGGATCTGAGCCGAGATCCATCGCCGTTTCGGCGCAGGTGACGTGCTCGCGGGTGTCGATCCTGATCGCCTCCGAACCCGCGTCACGTACAGCGGGCATCAGTGAATCGACTCAACTGATCAACCTGTCGAACGCTAGATCGTCGAGGTCCTGACCTGCCTCAATAGCATCGGCAATCAACAGGATGCTTGGCGAGTCAGCGACGGCAAGCTGCTGCGCGTTGATCTGGAGTTTGTCGAGCACTCCAGGCAGGGCAGCGTGCTCGATGCTGACCGCGGTCAAGCACCGCAGATGCCGAGCCTTTCGACGCCGTGACTGGCCCGGTGGTAATGGACCGAGGACAAACTCCCTTACTGCAATGCCGACGCATTCGCAGAACACGTTGCTGATAGCGTCTTTGGCCGCGGCGATGGCGGCGTCTGGTACATCAGTGAGATAGCCCAGCACGTCGAGGGGGTCCTCACCGCGTTCGTAGCGCACGCGTGTCGTCATCTCACCGGCCTGTTCGATGTAATCGCCACGGTAGCGTCGCGAATTCGATTGCGACGACATCATTCCCTTCCTTCCATTGAAAAACGGCGTCTATCTCGCGCGAACGGGCACGAGCTCGTCCACGGTTGGGTCTTCGGGCAACTCGAGGTTGGTGGACCTATCAGCAGGATCAGCCGTCGGCCACCGAATGCGGCCGGTCTTCCGCGTGCGAGACGGCACCGTCGCCATCGGCCACATCAGTACTGCTGGCTAGCGGTTCCTCGTCGAGCTGATGGGCTGACTCGGTGTCTCGCCGGCTTGCACCGGACGTCAAGATGATCCGGAGTGCTTCGAGCATTCTGTCGAGATCCGGTTCAAACCTGCGTTTGATGCGCACTGTCGTGACTCCCGAAGACGTCGCTGCCGACCACCATCTCGGCTACCTGATGACAACATAGACGTCCGCAGTTTGATACAATACTGCGGACGCAGCTGACCGTGATGGAGGGAAGATTGATGCACCGAGAGGCGTTGGTACGAAAGCTCGCGAAGGCGCTCAAGGTCGATTCAGTCACCGTCGGAGTGTCGTTCGATTCGATCACCAACGATTTCGATGAGCTTGGTACGGAGGCGACGAGATTGCCCGAGTTGTCGTCGCACTGGAATGGTGGCCATTGGCAGGTTTATCGGGAGATTGAGAATGCCGTACGGACCGGCCTCAAGCTTCCAGGCAAGCCAATGAGCTACGTCCCATATGCGTCCGTCCAGGCCAAGGAGGTCGAACGCGCCGTGGCGATCTCGCGAGAACAAGCGCAGAAGCTCAGTCAGAACGTAACCGTCCGCCAGTTTCGTATGAGACACCTACAGAAACGACTATTGCCGGATGGCGAGGCCAAGGCGCTGCTCGAGAAACTCGATGCCGTTCCACGAACGATGTTCGACCGACTGAAGTGGAGGCTATTCTGCGATCTCAATACCTCGGTGATTGCAGAAGGGGGAGATGACCTCCGGTACGACGTGCTCGAGCGCGATGAGCGCTACATCGCCGAGTCGTGGGATCTGCCAGGTGACGTCTTCATCGAGTTGCCGCAACTGACATCGCAGGAGTTCGTCCGCATGACGGATGAGACGACGGTGGAGCCTGCGCTGGCTGCGCTGAACCTGGATCTCCACAAGCTGGCTACTAGCCTTGCCGATCAGTCCGGTTGGAGCAGGGGGCAGGCGGCATGGTTCATCTTGACGGGTAAGACCCCGCTCACGATGCCAATCCACGTCGAACTAATGACAACGTCTCGCCTGGGACACGCTCAGACGACCATTGCGGTCAAGCATGAAGACTGGATTTCGACGGAGACGGTTGCGCAAGCCGATAAGGACGCACGAAAGCGCCTCTCCTTGTCGGAACACGGCCTCTACGCACACGGACGATCCAAGCCGCGCACCCTTAGCGTCTATAAATTCGTTCGTGAGCAGGAGAAATCGCGCGGGCATCGACCTCCGTTTCCAGAACTGATGGCGGCGTGGAACGATAAGCACGGGCCGACCTTCGAGCCATTCACCGATCGGCGACGATTTTGGGAAGCGTTCAGTCGTGTTGAAAAGGGTTTGGCGGGACGATGAGAAGAGCCAGCACACGACCAGCGGCCTCATGACTTCCCGAGAATACGGATGCCGTGCTTGACACCTGCTAATGGATCGCTTGATAGTCACCCGTCAGTTACGGATGCCGCCGCGGCGCGGGATCGTAGAACCTTGTGATACCTATGTCACCATCTACATGAGTGTCCCTGTGGGTATTCCGGCGATCCGGTTCGCGAGTGCAGCTGCTCGTCTTCGGTAATCCAGCGCTATCAGAAGCGCATTTCCGGTCCACTGCTTGACCGCGTCGACATCCACCTTGATGTGCCACGCATCGAGTACGAGAAACTCTCCGACAGTCGCGCTGGCGAGCCGTCAGCGACGATCCGCGCCCGCGTCGAATGTGCGAGGGAGTTACAAGCGCAACGGCTCGCTGGAACAGCACTGCGGACGAACGCCGACATGGGGGCAAAAGAAGTCCAGCTGCACTGCTTTCTCGACCAGGCCGGCGAGACTCTGATGCGCTCAGCGATGCGTCAGTTGCAGCTCTCAGCCCGGTCATACCATCGGATCCTCAAGCTGGCCCGGACGATCGCTGATCTGGCTGGCGAGGAGACCATCCGGTCGCACCATTTAGCTGAGGCGTTGCAGTATCGCCCCAAGGTCGTCACGTAAGGAAGATGTTTCGGCTGGGGTTCAGTCGTCGCTAAACCCTTTGAAATAGAATGAAAAGTCGAGATCGCCTGGCGACTGGCCATAGTGGGTAAGGATCATTGCCGCCTCACTGCGATGCTGCGTGCCGTGGTTCACGACGTGAACGAGACATTGCCAGACGAGCATCGATCCGGCGTATGACTGAGCGTCCAGCGCGGCTGCGTCGAGTGACGATAGCCATGTGCGCATGACGTTTGCATCAGCCTCCCACGCCATCACCAGCGACGAAGCGTCGGGGAAATCATCGATGTCAAGCTCTATGGTCGCGTTTCGATGACCGGCTTTCAGGTTTTCACGCCAGGATCGCTCAGCATTCAACGTATGGACGAGGATCGACTGTAGGCTTTGCGCGCCAGTAACTGAAGGCGCTTCGGACCAGTGACAGTTCGGGAGGCGTTCTGCAGCCTTGAGAATGACAGTGGTCGCGGCATAGGAATATTCAAAGAGCATGTGGATATCAGCCGTCCGCACGTTCGATCCCTTCGCTTACGGTTTCTCTGAAGGCGGGTGGGACAGCATAGTACACCCTCGACGCATATTCGCGTCGCTACGTTCCTGGCATGTGAGATCGACGACGCACAGTTCGACCGACTGATCGCCGATTCGCCACGGGAATGCCTTGGCCTGCCTCGGAGTTGAGACAGGCCAGGGCTCGAAAAGGGCTGAAGGTGGACTACTCGTGAATCCAGACCGGTGTCCCGTAGTCTGCCCACAGCCAGAGGGCTTCAGCGACTTCCATCGGCGGGACGACGCAACCCTGACTATCGGCGTATCCGTAGTACGTCCGGGTCAGCGACGAGTGGATTGCAAAGTCTTCGTAGAAGTACATCACCCAGGGTGTGTTCGGCGCTGAGTATGGTTGTCCATCCCAGCCGATTCCGGACAGTGACTGGATCTCGTACTTGAGATAGATCGCGAAGTTGCCGATGACGGTTTGCGAGTTCACCGAACCGATGGAGACGATCGATTCGAGAACGACTTTGTCGCCGACTCGGGCGGTGAGCGTCGCGGAACTTAGATCGACCTCGATCGATCGCTGCCCGGGTAGGAGATGGCTCAACTCGATCAAGTCGGTCGAGTCCCAATCAACTGCATCCCACGGTTGTGGCTTCCAGTAGTCGAGGTGTCCGTGAACCCCGGCGTCGAGTCGACCGAGTTCCATGAACTCCGCAACCTCGGACGGCCCCCAGGTCAATGCGCCATACTCGAAGAACTGATAGGTGGTCTGACCGACGTCGAATTCCTCTGAGATCGGCAGGCCGAGGCGATCAGCGACACCGTACTGTTCGTAGGCTGACCGAAAGCCCAACGTCACCGTATGTCCGGTTTCAGGGAAAAAGCCTTCCTGCCCTTCCGCAACCGGCTTGAATGCGGTGAGTCTGTCGGAGTAACCCGCGCGTTGTGCAAACGACCGGCCAATCTGGTGACGGTGAACGCTCTTTATCGTCGCTGTTTCGAACGGAATTGGATCGAGCTCCAATCGAGCGTACTCGAACCATTGCGTCCAGAGATCTCCGACGACCACCGCGCCGCTGACAGGATTCCCGATTTCCGGGTTATCGATCCAGTACTGGAGAAACGCACCTGAGATCGTCTGTCCGGTCTCGCTGATCCAAACCTGGGATGCCCGATTGCTATAACCCTGAGCGACAGTCGTCGGTGCTCCATGCTGTGACTGAAGCACGAAAATAGCGGCTATGAATGCCGCCAGGATAATGCGTGAAGCACTAACTGTGATTGTTCGAACTATTCCAGGCACGAGCGTACGTCTCCGATTTCTCACTGACCTGACGTGCGATCGCCCCGAAAAACATATCGGCAGCGCACACAACGTTGAGGTGATGATTACCAGGTCAATGATGGTGCGAAGAGGTACCTGTCGAGCATGGGAACTAGGTCCCGAAAGGGCATGGGAATTTCAGCGGACAAGCCTGGGCGAAACCGCGATTGTAGTTAATCTGAGGCGAAATGTTGGCGAAGTCTCATCGATTTAAAGAACCGTGAAATGATGACGTTATACCGCGATAAACTGTCTTCAATTCGCATCGATGTTAGAGCGGACGTCTCCCATGTATCAAGTCAGACGCTGCTGAATGCTCACTTGGACGGGCCGATTGCGTCATGGCTGATTCTCAACATCGTCCGTGAGTCGTTTCTGGAGAAAGGCGAGGACCGCGGCTTCTTCTGGCTCCAGGTCACCGAGCGAGTCGCTCAAGAGTTCCTCTGCTCTCGATTTCAAGGTTTCTGTCATTGAGCCGTCGAGGTAGCCGTCGATTACCGCTGGATGGACGTAGCACTTTCTGCATATCGTCGGGGTATTACCCAGCTGTTTGGCAACCGATTCAATCGCGGAAACGATGTTCTTCTTCGCATGCGCCTCATCGTCGTATGCGCCAATCTCTTCCAGAGCACGTGATGCGAGGACGGTCCCGGCCCAGGTGCGAAAGTCTTTGGCCGTGAACTCTTCGCCAGTGATTTCCCGCAGGTATGCGTTGACATCGTCCGAACTAATCGAATGACGCGTTCCGTCCTCATCGACGTACTGAAACAGTTCCTGGCCGGGAAGTTCTCGTAGTTTCGAAACGACTCTGGCAAGCCGCCGATCGTTGATTGAGACCTCGTGTTGCTTGCCACTCTTCCCCTTGAATTCAAAGGTGATCTCGGACCCATTGATATCGACGTGTCGGTTACGCAGCGTCGTTAACCCGTACGATCGGTTCTGTCGGGCGTACTCTTCATTTCCAACCCGGATGAGCGTGCCTTCGAGGAGTTGGACAACCGCCGCAAGCACCTTCTCACGGGGCAAGCCTCGCCTTGAAAGGTCCTCGTTGGAGCGATCACGGATCGTCGGTAGCGCTAGGCCGAAGGCGATCATCCGGTCGTACTTCGCCTCGTCGCGAACTTCCCTCCAGCGCGGGTGATATCGATATTGTTTCCGACCCTTTTCATCTCGACCGGTTGCCTGGATGTGTCCTCGAGGCGACGGGCAGATCCAGACGTCTGTCCATGCGGGAGGGATCGAGAGCGTTTTGATACGGTCAATTGTTCGATCATCGGTCACACGCTCGTCATCCGAGCCGACATACGAGAAGCCTTTCCCCCGCTTGATGCGTCGAATCCCGGGAGATGAATCATTAACGTGTCGTAAGCCCGCGGACTTGGCTGCCTCGACGGGGTCGTCCTCAACGTGGGTTGCGTCAAGGTCGTTCGCTGATGCCTTTTCGATCATGGACGTTGCTGGCATTATCGACTCCAGGAGAACCGCCTTCACCGTAGCGGTGGTATTCGTTTGACAGTGCTGCCGCCGCGGCGACTCGGACGCGGTGCGTCGCGGAGGAGCAAATGCAATCGAGGTGCCAACCGAAGGTCATAGAGTGAATGGCACCAGGAATGCTATATAAATTGGCAACGCTGAGATTTCGTTTCCTTGACGTGGCGATCGCTTATGATTAGCCTGTTCAGCAGGGCCGTTGTTGCGAGAGACCTGTTGTGTTAGTTGTGGTTTCAACGAGGTGTCGGTCCTGTTGCTAACACTCGAGAACGTTCCACGATTCTTCGAATGCAAGCCGCGCTGAATTTGAAGGAGGGGCCGGGTGGGGCAGGTAATCTTCGACCACGTAACCAAGGCGTTTGACACGTTCACCGCAGTGAACGACTTTACGTTGGAGATCGAAGACGGCGAGTTTCTTGTCCTTGTGGGCCCGTCAGGGTGCGGCAAATCGACCGCATTACGATGCCTTGCTGGACTCGAAGAAATCTCCAGCGGGCGTATCATCATCGGCGAACGTGATGTCACCTACCTCGATCCAAAGGATCGCGACATTGCAATGGTGTTCCAAAACTATGCGCTGTACCCACATATGTCGGTGCGCGACAACATGGCGTTTGGACTGAAGCTTCGTAACACATCTAAGGATGAGATCGCTCGCCGCGTTAACAACGCCGCTGACATCCTGGGCATTACGCAGTTGCTGGATCGCAAGCCGCGAGCACTCTCCGGTGGACAACGACAACGCGTCGCCCTTGGCCGCGCCATCGTCCGTGAGCCGCAGTGCTTCCTGATGGACGAGCCGTTGTCGAACCTCGACGCCAAACTTCGTGTCCAGACGCGCGCCGAGATCATCAAGCTTCAAAAGCGGCTCAAGACGACGACCGTTTACGTTACGCACGATCAGGTCGAGGCGATGACGATGGGTGACCGGATCGCTGTCATGAACGCTGGCGAACTTCAACAACTCGACACGCCACAGAATCTTTACGATTTTCCGGCGAACCGTTTTGTCGCAACGTTTATCGGCAGCCCTGCCATGAATGTTTTCCCCGCGATCGTCGCGGATCAGGCCAGCGCTCCGGCGATTACCGCGGGCGACTTTCGCGTCCTCGTTCCGTCATCTCGCGCAGAGCGCGTACGAGAGCGTGCAGGACAGAATGTTCTGGTCGGTATTCGACCAGAACATATTCAGATCGTTGAATACGCAGAAGACGCAAACGAGGGAAACACGATCAACCTGCCGGTTGACCTCGTTGAGCACCTGGGATCAGAAACCCTATTGCATCTTCGTGGCCCCGAGGACGACATTATCGTCGCCCGGGTCGACCCTCGATCAGCTGTAAAAGCGGGCGACATCGCGAAGCTTTCGGTTAATACCCATCAGTTGCATGTCTTCGATCCAAAGACCGAAGTTGCACTCACAGCCTGAGTTACATCGCAGATGGATCGCGCGGCAGGATCAGTTGAAATCTGATTTTCCCGCGCGAAACGTTTTGAAGATCTTAGCGTGCCGGTCATCAATTGAGGAGCGATTCGATGTCAGCCCGTGTCGGTAATCCGGGTTCCGCACCACGAATAGTCGCTGCGTGGGCACCTGCGGCACAGGCAAAGCGGAGCGCGTCCGTCATCGACTGACCCTCTACAATCGCGATCGCAAGAGCAGCGCAAAAGCTGTCGCCGGCAGCCGTCGCATCGATCGCGGTCACACGCGGCGGAGTTGCCGACCCGCCTGACGAGCCATCGGACCACACCGCCCCGCGCGCTCCGAGTGTGACGACGGCAATTCGTCCGTCAACTGCTAGACGCCGGGCAAACTCCTCCGGATCGGTGTTGATCGCCTCATCCAATCCCAATAACGCCCGGGCTTCGACTTCATTTGGGGAGATGATGTTTGCGGCTTCGATCATCTCTGCCGTCACGTGGTGAACCGGCGCCGGGTTGAGCATAACGAGAGCGCCAGACGCTCTTGCGAGCCTTGCGACGTGCAGTGACGTGTCTGGCGGCACCTCGCCTTGAAGCAGGACGATATCGACTGGTGGAATGTCGCTACAGTGCTCTGGACGGAGTTCCGCATTCGCTCCCTGCGCGTGGACGAACCCGACATCTCCATCTGGCGTTACGAGCGGAACGGCGACAGACGTATAGCTATCTGGCAGTCGAACCATCCGTGAGGCATCGATGCCCTCATGTTCGAGTGATGCAATGAATTCGTCACCATAGGCGTCGGTCCCAAGCGCACCGATCATCGTTACTCTCGCGCCGAGACGAGCTAGAGCCACCGCCTGGTTGTATCCCTTACCGCCTCGATACGCTCCGTAGGAATCGGCGAGAATGACCTCACCCGGCTCCGGTCGTTTCAGTACCCGGAAACTCAAGTCCATCACCAACGAACCAACGACGAGGGCGCGAACGGGCGTCATCGTACGCTCAAGACCGCGTCATTCGCAGGAACGCGATTTGCCAGGTCGTCAGTGGATGGGTCGGTCGCCCTGCGTGCCGTGACGTGCAATCCTGACGCGAGCCGTGGACCCGAATACAGCCGATCCTCCAGATACGCGAGTCTCCATGTCGCGAAAAAGACTCCGCGGCTGATCAGCTTCACGGCAGGAACTGGAACGAGTCCAGCGCCGCCAGCCGACCGCTCGCGCTGCCAATAGTCGACGAGATCGTGGATTTGCCCAACGAGATGAAATGAGTGTGACAGATCGGTGACAGACAAACCCGCTCGCTCAGTCTCGGTGACGATGTCCACCTGATCGAATCGCTGGATGTGACCAACGTGTTTGTTCTTCCAGTCGTGGATCGGAATCGGCCAGTTTCGGCGAAGCGCTCGATACAGCGTTCTTGGTTGATCCTCAAGCGGAACGAAAAAGTGCAGTGTCGCGTCGGGTTGCAGAACGCGTCGACATTCGGCCAGCAGAGTTGCAGGCGATGGGACATGCTCGATGAGATCGAAGAACACGACGGCGTCAAACGAGCCGTCCGCAAACGGCAGGGCCTGCGCGTCGAGGACGATGTAGAGCGGCGCGCCACCGTACGACACCGCCTCATTGATCGCTCGCTGACTGAGGTCGCCAGCGAAAACGTCCAGATCAGGCCGAGCGTTCGCGAGCGCTCTCGCGTACCGTCCTGCTCCAGCGCCGAGCAGCAACAGCCGCCCTCCAGTGTCGCCGAGCGCATCGAGCGCGCGTTCCAGTCGGATTTCACCGAGGTTTCGCGTCCCAGGAATAATTTCGTCGCGTCCCTGGATCTTCGCTGGATCGTCAACGTGGTACGTATTGTTCGTCATCGGAAGTCAAATATCCTTAACGGCGGGCGGAAAGCGCCTCGGTCAACGGCGTGAGTGTCTCGACGATCACATCTGGCACGATGCCCGTATCCGCGACATCCTCAACAGTTGACACTCCCGTCAGTACGAGCAGCGTAGGCGTTCCGGCGCGCTCGCCCGCGAGGATGTCGGTGTCGAGACGGTCGCCGATCATTAACCCTCGGGCCGCGTCGACGCCAAGGATCTTTAAGCAGGAGTCGATCATCTCGGGACTGGGCTTGCCGACGACGACGGGGTCGATGTCGGTTGCGGCCGAAAGCGCGGCGACGATTGCGCCAGATCCCGGGATCAGCCCGATCTCGGTCGGAAACGTCTTGTCCGCGTTCGTCGCAACATAGCTCGCACCGGAACGTATCGCGAGACATGCAGTTCTCAGATGTTCGTACTTCAACTCGAAGTTCGCGCCAGAGACGACAACCTGCGCGTCTGCGCCAGCCGGCTCGAAGTATCCATCGGCAAACAACGCTTCCTCGAGTGCCGACATGCCGACGACGAAGATCGTCGTGCCTCGATCGTATTTGCCCTTGAGGAACGTTGCGGTCGCGACACCAGACGTGACAATTGATGATTCGGCAACATTGATACCCATCGCTCCAAGCCTTTCGACGTACTGCAGCGGTGTGTTCGTCGAGTTGTTGGTTGCCATCGCGTAGGGCATGCCTATCCGGTTCATCGCATCAATGAATGCCGGTACTTCTGGAATGATCGTGTTTCCCCGATAGAGGACGCCATCCATGTCCAGAATGCAGCCATCTATCGTGCTTGCCCAGTCGGCGTCGATGGACGCGCTGACCACTGGAATCGAATGAGTCGTCACGTAAGCTGTTCCTCTTCATCTCTTCTTACCCGTACAACGTTGTAGGTGGCATTCACGGCCGGTTCGGCCCTACCCTGGTCCGGCCAACGCGCTCCAAAACATCCGATCTGGAATGTCGGCGGATTACCGGACTGATCGTTGATTGTGCCACAGGGTCATCGCCCAGCCGCTATACTCGATCGACCGAATGGGGTAGGAGAAAGAGGACAAGTTCAATGGATGGGACACGAGCCGAACAGGTGTTGGCAACGATCGATCAGGACGAAACGATTGCGTTATTGCAGGCACTCGTTCAGGACAGCGCGTCAGTTAATCCTCCTGGAGACGTACGCGAATCGATTCGGATCTGCCAGGAAAAGCTCGCTGCAGAGGGATTCGAAACTGAACTCATTGGTGATATGGATATCATCCCGAACCTCGTCGCGACGCTACGACGCGGTGATGGACCAGTGCTGTTGTTCAACGCGCACGTCGATGTCGTTCCAACCGGGACCGTTGAGGCATGGTCTCATCCACCATTTGCCGCGGATATCGCAGACGGACGGGTGTATGGGCGAGGAGCGGGAGACGATAAGGCCAGTGTCACGGCACAGGTCATGGGCGCAATCGCGCTCGCTCGTTCGGGCGTGCCGTTTTCAGGGACGTTGATCGTCAACGTCGTTGGCGACGAGGAAACCGGTGGCCTTCACGGCGCAAAGTTTGTCGCGGAGAACATCGAGGTTCGTCCCGACTACGCGATCGTCGGTGAGCAGACTTTCAACCGTGTTGCGGTTGGCGAGAAAGGTTTTGCATCAACGAGCGTCGTTGTGCATGGCCGCGCCGCGCATGGTGCGCTTCCCTGGGAGGGGGCGAACGCGATCGAAGGTATGGCCGCCGTCATCCTCGCGCTGCGAGACGAACTGTGGCCAAAACTCGAAGCTCGTACGCATCCCTACTTCCATCATTCGTCCGGGTCCATCAACATGATCCAAGGGGGTGTGAAGCAGAACGTTGTCGCCGATCGATGCTCGATCTACGTCGACCGGCGCATCATCCCTGGCGAAGATCCACATGCAGGCGTTGATGAGATCCGTGAGATCGCGGAACGTGCTGTGGCTGATCTCCCCGATATCCGCGTCGAAGTGGAGGCCGTCAGCGCTGGTGCAGCGTCGATGAGCGATCCGGACTCGCCCGTCGTCCAGGCGATGCTTGCGGCGAACACGCAACTTGGGCTGAATACCGAACTAACCGGTTTCTCGATGGGGACGGATGGTCGTCATTTCGCTGCCGTCGGGATCCCGACGATCATCTACGGACCTGGCGATCCCGCTCTCGCCCACATACCGGACGAATGGGTGGGCATCGACGAGGTCATGCAGGCGACACAAGCGTACGCACTCGCAGCGCTTGAGATACTCGGATAGCAAGTCGACGACATGATGGGATGAACTGCATTCCTATGTCGATGCCGCTGAGATGAAAGCGTGGTGATTAGTTAGCGGTTCATTTTCTCATCGATGCTTGTCGCGATCGTGAAGATGAACATGAACAGCACCGGGATCAGGATCGTGATTGCCACGATCAAGCCGATGGTCAGCAGCGCCTTGAGGACTTCGACCACTGCATCCATTGCGACGACCCGCCTTTTCTTTCAGCGGCGCGAGGCGCCGGAATGAACGTCGTGAGCGCGGCTGGATTGGTCCAGCCGCGCTCAAGTATACGTTGTTCCCGTCGCCTGATCAGGCGACAATCGAGGTCGGAGTGAGCGAGCCTGCCAGCTCGATTCCTCCCGGTCCGCTCGTGACAGTTACCGTTTCACCGTCGCGTAGTTCGCCTGCCAAAAGCTTCATTGCGAGAGGGTCCAGTAACTCCTTCTGAATCACTCGCTTCAAAGGACGTGCGCCAAACGTTGGGTCATAGCCACGGTCCGCGATCCACTCACGAGCCTCGCCCGTGAGTTGCAGGACGATGTCTCGCTCCTTGAGCCGATCTCGAACACGCTCAAGCTGAATCTCAACGATCGAGCCGATCTGGTCCCGCGACAGCGGCTTGAAGATAACTACCTCATCGACTCGGTTGAGGAACTCCGGCCGGAAGTTCGCCTGCAGCGCATCCATGACCCTCACGCGAGCATCCTCCTCCTGACTCAGCAGGTAGGACGATCCAAGATTACTGGTCATGATGATGATCGTGTTTCTGAAATCGATCGTCCGTCCCTGACCATCGGTCAACCGTCCATCATCGAGCACTTGTAGAAGGACGTTGAATACTTCTGGATGTGCCTTCTCGATCTCGTCGAACAGTACCACCGAGTACGGGCGACGGCGAACAGCTTCTGATAATTGACCGCCCTCGTCGTAACCGACGTAGCCTGGCGGCGCGCCAATCAGTCGAGAAACTGCATGCCGCTCCATGTACTCCGACATGTCGATCCGGACCATTGCCTGGTCGTCATCAAACATGAACTGCGCCAAAGCTCTTGCCAACTCGGTCTTACCAACGCCTGTTGGGCCAAGAAAGATGAACGAGCCAAGTGGCTTGTTAGGATCGGACAAACCAGCGCGCGCCCGACGGATCGCGTTGGCAACTGCCTGGACCGCTTCGTCCTGACCGATCACTCGGGCGTGAATCCGGGACTCCATCTGAACGAGTTTCTCAATCTCGCCTTCGACGAGTCTGCTGACCGGGATGCCCGTCCAACGTGCGACGACTTCGGCGATGTCGTCTGCGTCGACTTCCTCCTTGACGAGCCGGGAACTTTCGTCCGTGAGGGACTGCCGTTCGAGGTCAGCGAGCTGCTGTTCGAGTTGCGCGAGTTGCCCGTATTGCAGTTCAGATGCTCGACCGTAATCCGCCTGCCGTTGTGCGCGTTCGATCTCGACGCGCGTCGCTTCGATCTGCGACTTTGTATCCGACAGTTGCTGTAGCATTCCGCGTTCTCGCTCCCATTGAGCGGTCAGCGCATCCCCGGATTCCTTCAGGTTGGCCAGTTCCTTCTCAAGTTCGTCAAGCCGCTTGCGGGAAGCGTCGTCGCGTTCCTTTTTCAGCGCCTCTCGCTCGATCTCGAGTTGCATGACCCTGCGATTGATTTCGTCGAGTTCGACCGGCAGGCTTGTGATTTCCATCCGCAACCGCGAGGCAGCCTCGTCAACGAGGTCGATCGCTTTGTCGGGGAGGAACCGTGCGGTAATGTACCGGTTCGACTGGATGGCGGCAGCGACGAGGGCACTGTCCTGAATGCGGACATTGTGATGTACCTCATATCGCTCACGAAGTCCGCGAAGGATTGAAATTGTGTCCTCGACCGTTGGCTCACCCACCTGCACCGGCTGGAACC
>JBGSWU010000371.1:0-3416 GCA_041751795.1 Thermomicrobiales bacterium | reverse complement strand
TGTCAATCGAGCGCGTACGTAACTGGTGGGAGAACGTTCAGAGCAGCCTCTGGTTCCTGCCAGCTGTGTTCGGTATCGTTGCCGTCGCCCTGTCATCCATCATGCCCGGAATCGATTCGCGGGTCGAGGCTGAACTGACCCAGCAGCGCGACTGGCTGTTCTTTGGTTCCGCGAACTCTGCCCGTTCGATTCTAACCGCGATTTCAAGCTCACTCATCACCGTCATCACGCTATTGTTCTCGATCACGATGCTGACGCTCCAGCAGGCTGCGACCCAGTACACGCCGCGGATCATTCGGGTCTTCATGCGTGACCGTGGGAACCAGATGGTCCTCGGCATCTTCCTCGCGACATTCTTGTATTCGCTGCTCGTCCTGCGGCAGGTCCGCGGAGACGATACGGAATTCGGCTCTTCGGTGCCGATGCTCTCGATCACCCTTGCGATCATGCTGACGGTGGTTTGCCTCGCGCTGCTGATCTTTTTCATTCATCACAACGCGTCGATATTTCGAGCTGCGACGATCGTCGAGCGCATCCACCACGAGATGCTTGATTCGATCGAACAACTGTTTCCAGAAGCGATCGGTGCCAAGGCTGACGAAGAGATAACCGTTGAAGAGTTTCGTCATCAGTATGCGACGCAACCGAGCATCCTCGTCCGTGCAACGTCGCCCGGCTATCTTCGACGGATCGATGACGGCGCGATCATCAATGCAATAGGTGAGGGTGCATGGGGAATCGTTCACCCTTCGGTTGGCGATTACATCACGCATAGTCGGCAACTGGCAGAGATTGGTGGGAGTTTCGACAAGGGGAATGAACGCGTCGATCAGATTCGGCAAGCGTTTATCCTCGACCACGAGCGGACGTTGTCGCAGGACAGCTTGTTTGGGATTCGGCAACTCGTCGATATCGCGCTGAAGGCATTGTCGCCGTCGATCAACGATCCGACAACCGCCGAACATGTGATTTCCTGTCTCGGCGATATCCTCATTGTCCTGGCAGGCCGGTCGTTTCCGTCGCCGTCACGAACACTGGAACGGGACGAAGATGGCTCCAGGGTGACGCTCTGGATCGATCGCCCGGGATTCGATGACTATGTCGAAGCTGCAATTGGGCAGATACGGCGGGTTGCTCACGATAACTTCCACGTGACGAGGTACCTCCTCCACGTCCTCGTAGAGTTGGAAGCACAGACCACCGGTGACCGAACTGCAGCCGTCCGCCGTGAGATCGATCATGTTATCTGCCAGCTCGAAACGACATCGTTCCTGCCTGAGGAAGTACAGCAACTTCGAGACATCGCGACCATCACGAACTGATCGGTTGCGAATTCGCCTGCGATTTCACGTCGCAGCGTGACACCCTGTGGAAAAGCCACGCAAGTTGACGAATCAGCGACCGTGATACTACGATGAGCTCACAGGAATCCGTCTCACACGAACCATACCGACACAGGGCATGTGGCTGACCCTGACGCACAGGAAAAGCTTTGCCATTCCTGAATTCGTCCACCCAGGGAAGGGGTCATTGTGGGCTGACGAATGCAACGTCGCCATCACTGTGCGGATACAGGTTGATCGCCTGTGGTGGTTGCCTGTGAGAGGGATCTTGATTCAGTTCGGGGTACGTGAGGAGCGCGAAGGTGAAGAAACCGACGTTCATTGTTGCGGTATTGTGGGCGTTCCTGCTCGCAATCGCACCGGTTGCGGCGCAACCAACTAACCTCCAGGTTCCGGATTCGGAGATCCCCAACAAAGAAGCCACGTACATCGTTCGCATGATTCAGGCACCGGTTGTCGCGTACGAGGGCGATATCCCAGGGTTGTCTGCCACAAAGCCTGCCAAAGGAAAAAAGATAAATCCGAACAGTGCGAACGTTCGGAAATACGTTACGTACCTCACAGGCAAGCACGACGAGGTGCTCGCTACTGTCGGGGCGAAGGGCAAGAAGCTGTATGACTACAGCTATACCTACAACGGTTTTGCTGCCCAGTTGAATGGCGCCCAGGTCTCACAGTTGATGGCACTGCCGAGCGTCCTCTCAGTCGAGCATGATGTGCTGTCGAAGATCGACACCAACCGCACACCGACGTTCCTAGGTTTGGATCAGGCGAACGGTATTTGGAACGCGGTTGGCGGTGTCGGCGATGCGGGTGAAGGTGTCGTGGTCGGCATCATTGACTCTGGCATCTGGCCGGAGAACCCAAGTTTCTCAGATCGCACCGGAACCAACCCTAACGGGAAGCCTGGCAAACTGAATTACAAGCAGATTCCGGGCTGGCATGGGAAGTGCACGCCAGGCGAGCAGTTCAACGCCTCTAACTGCAACCAGAAGTTGATCGCGGCCCAGTGGTTCAACGCTGGCTGGGGTGGCAATACGGGAGTCAAGAGCCTATTCCCGTACGAGTATGCGTCCGCGCGAGATGCTGACGGTCATGGAAGCCACACTGCAAGTACCGCCGCCGGTAATTATGGTGTGCCAGTCGTCGTCGATGGCGTCGATCTCGGTCAGATCAGCGGTGTTGCGCCGCGCGCGCGCGTCGCGACGTACAAAGTGTGCTGGGGCCGGGGCGGCGAAGGCGGCTGCTTTGGTTCCGACAGTGTGGCCGCAATCGATCAGGCGGTTGCCGACGGCGTTGATGTCCTCAATTTCTCGATCAGCGGCACGTCGACTAACTATCTGGACGCCGTTGAGGTTGCGTTCCTGTTCGCCGCTGATGCTGGAGTCTTTGTGGCGGCCTCGGCTGGCAATTCCGGCCCAAGTGCTGGCACCGTGGCTCACATCAGCCCGTGGTTGACTTCCGTCGCTGCCGGAACGAAGGACGAGTCGTTCCCAGGTGCGCTTGTGCTCGGAAATGGGGCGGACTATGAAGGGCAGGCTCGCAGCGGCAATGTCGGCCCGGCGCCAATTGTCCTCGCTGCTGATGCCGGCGACGGACTGTGCAACCCAGGCGCACTCAATCCGGCCATCGTTTCCGGAAAGATCGTTGTCTGCCAACGTGGCGTCATCGCTCGAACCGAAAAGAGCCTGGCAGTGAAGCAGGCCGGCGGCGTTGGAATGATCCTGTACAACCCATCGCCGAATTCGGTCAACGCTGATCTGCACTTCGTCCCGTCGATCCACGTCGATCACATTGTCGGACCGGCAATCGTGACCTATGCGCAGACGCCTGGCGCGACGGCGACGATTATCAGCGGCACGGCGACGATCATCGATGCACCTGATGTCGCATCCTTCTCGTCTCGCGGCCCGAACCTCGCAGGTGGCGATCTCCTCAAGCCCGACATCATGGCTCCGGGTGTTGATATCCTGGCGGCCGTTTCGCCAGAGGGATACAACGGACGCAACTTCGACTTCCTGAGCGGTACGTCGATGTCCAGTCCGCATGTGGCTGGTTTCGCAGCATTGCTGA
>JBGSWU010000370.1:0-2572 GCA_041751795.1 Thermomicrobiales bacterium | reverse complement strand
CGTGGCCCTTGCCGAAGACCGCGCCCGTCCCGTACATCGGGATCGTGATCTCGTAGACCTCCCCCTCCTTCATCATCTCCGGCTTTGCGAAGTCGTTGCGATAGCGGCAGCGGAAGATCGAGTCGGAGATGTTCAGCGCGTAGCCGGGCGGGTAATCCCTCGACGGCGGGAAGACATCGACGACTTTCACGGTGAAGTCGGTATCGGGCGCTGACGACGACACGTACAGCGTTGCCGAAATCGGTCCGACAACTTCGACATCCTGACGTAGCGGCTCAGTCTGGAATACGAGGACATCGTCGCGCGCTGCCAGCGGCATGTATGGCGCTTCAGCTCCGAGCGTCTTCGGCGTCGTGCGCTGGTCCTGGCCGCCAACCGTCACGATCGCCCCCCAACGTGACTCGAACGGGATTCGCGCCGCGATCTCGTCAGGCACCGGGTAGCCGTCCGACAGCGACGAGATGTTGCCGCCGATTGTTGGCACCGGAGTCTCCGGGTCGTAGCGGAACGTCGTGCTGGAGGTCTTGCCTCCCGGCTTGTCGTGGCTGAGACCGCCGCCCTCATGAAGATAGAGTGCTGTCTCGTTTGTAGACGGCAACGGGAACTGCTTCGCCGTTCGCCACTCTCCACCGCGGAACAATCGCCCTTCCCGCGAGCGCGTGCCATCGCCCGCACCCATCACGAAGTAACGCACCGGGTCTTCCCTGTCGACGCCGTTGTCCATCCCCTTTAGCCAGTGGTCGAACCAGTGAAGGTGCAGGTGAGTGAAATCGTTTGCCAGGTTCCCGGCCACCGATGCGGTCGGGCCGAACTCGACATCGCCGGAAAACGTCACGTCAACCGACTGTCCGCCGTGCGTCCATGGCCCCATCAGCAGGTGGACCGGCCCCTGCTTGCGCTCTGACAACCCGACGAAGTTCTCGATCGTCGCGCGGGTGTACGAGTCGTACCACGCTCCACACAGCAACATCGGGATATCGGAATGCTCGCCCCAGAACTTCTCGAAGTTGAAGCCCGGGTGCTCCCAATATTCGCCGTAGTCACCGCGTGTGTAGAGATCCAGCGCCCATTGCTCGATCGACGGTATCTGGGCGAGCGGCGTCAGCCCCTTTTGCCACGGAAGATGCTGGAGCCACTCCGCAGCCGATACCTTCCCCATCGCAGCGACGAGGTCCGGGTCGGCCTTGGCGGTCGGAGGTGTCGCTGCCTCCATGAACGCCCAGGCGAGGAAGCGAAGTTCCATCGCGCCGTTATGTCGCACAGACGATGTGTAGGCGTTCGCTCCGGCCTGATTGATCACCATCGTCGCGAGATGTGGCGGATTCATCACCGCCGCCGCCATCTGCGTCCAGCCGAGGTAGGACGTCCCCATCATCCCGACCTTGCCGTTGGACCACGGCTGCGTCCCACACCACTCGACGGTGTCGTAGCCATCCTCGGTTTCCTGCGTCAGGAAGTAGAACGTTCCCTCGGAACTGTAGCGACCACGACAGTCCTGGATTGCCATGACGTATCCACGACGGGCGAAGTACTCGCCGAGTTGCCGCGACTGGTCGGTGCGCTTGTTGTATGGCGTCCGGATCAGGACCACCGGATACTGCCCGCTGACTGGCTGATGTGCTGCGTTGGCGTCGGCGGGAAGAAACAGGTCGGTAGCCAGCCGCACCCCATCCCGCATCGCGACCATGACATCACTGGCAACCAGCACGCCATATTCCGCTGCCGATTCCGGCCGGTTTCGCCACTCGTCCATTACGCCCCCCTCGTTGTTCGTTGAACAGGAGGGCATTGTATGCCGGTTCTTGAAATCCGTGAATGCCAAACTAGATAGTGCTCAATCGTGTTGCGACGGACAGACGTCTCGCCGTCACTCCACGACTGTGTTCACCCGCATCACAGTCTGCACTCCATCCTGATTGGCCGAGTACCAGACCTCGTTGCTACCGACCCAGAGTGGATACTCCGACGGGTCCTCCCCTGAAATGATTTCCACCTGGAGATCATCGACGTCGACGATCGCGATCCCCCGATCGATGGCGACGAGCAACAATCTGCCGTCGTCCGACCACGCCAGTCCATTCCCCGGTGCTCCCCGAGTCAATTCGATATCGCGCGAAAGATCGGTGACCGGCGCGAGGTGGATCGTGTCCCTCCGACCGGACGTCGCACTCCGGTCGGCATAGTGGCGCGTTCGCCAGGCAATGTCCGTGGCATCCTCGCTAATCGCCAACTCGGTGATCTCGATTCCACGGTCAACGCCGCGTCCTGCCAGTTCAATCACGTCGTCGATCGTCGCGCTGCCGTCAGCCCCGACGACGATCCGCCGAAGTGCCGCTGTCTCCGGAATCCCACGCGACCAGTCGCGTTGCTCGACGACCACCAGCGTTCGCACATCAACCCAATCTGCAACGAGTGCAGGTTCGATGATCCGGTTGCGAGGCATCGTCCAGCTGTCGACCTGGGCGACACCGCCAACAGCGTTCGCGATCCACAACTCCACACGACCAACGTCGTTGACGACGAAGAACGACGTGTTCTGTCCATCTGGTGACACACGTGGCGCGGCGTACCG
>JBGSWU010000369.1:0-4511 GCA_041751795.1 Thermomicrobiales bacterium | reverse complement strand
AGCCAGGAGGCGAAGTCGTGTCATTCATTACAGCCAACGGGACATACGTTCCTGCAATCACTGCCGACGACATGCGCAGAGTCGATGAGATCGCCGTGGAGGAGTTTGGGCTCGGCATTCTCCAGATGATGGAGAACGCAGGTCGCAACCTTGCCGGTAACGTCATTGAGATGATCGAGCGCTCTGGCGATGTCGTCATCCTCGCTGGAGGAGGTGGAAATGGCGGAGGGGGATTGTCCTGCGCTCGTCACCTCCACAATCGTCGGTATCCGGTGCGAATCGTGCTGGACCGCCCACCCGAGCGGTTGTCGGCGGCGGCGCGAACACAATTACGAACGCTCATCACGGCTGGCGTTCCAATTGTGACGAGCGATGAGGCGCGAGGAGCGATCGAGCACGCATCTATCATCGTTGACGCGCTGATTGGCTACGGCTTGACGACCGCTCCACGAGGCGATACCGCGACGTTGATCCGGTTCTGCACTCAATCGCCGGTGCCGGTCATCTCGCTCGACATTCCCAGCGGACGGGACGCGACGACTGGCAAATCTCCCGGCGATGTCATCGTCCCCGTCCGAACGATGACGCTGGCGCTTCCGAAAACAGGCTTGATCGATGGCCCAGGAGAACTTGTCCTCGCTGACATCGGCATTCCTCCAGCAGTCTACGATCGAATCGGCGTCACCGTCGATGAATATTTCGGTTCCGCATACTGGGTTCCGCTTGAACCGGCACGGCAGTCCAGGGGTTGAAGCGAAGCAATCCATCGTCCGATCAAACGTGGATGTTGATCATCGATCCTTCTGACAGAAACTGGAAGAACCATTCAGCGTCATGGTTCATCAGGCCAACACAGCCGTTGCTGGTGAACCCTCCGAATTGCGAGGGTGGCGTCCAGTAATTTCCATGGATCGCGTATCCACCCTCCTTGAAGTACTGCGTGTACATCACATTTTCAAGGTAGTAGTACTCGGGATCACCTTTGGGGATGCCAACGGTCGCAGAGTCCATCACCTCATCTTCGACCCGGTAAAAGACATGGAATTCACCAAGTGGTGTCTTGCCGTCACGACCAGCCGCGATGATCGCGGCGTAGACCGGCGTTTCCCCGTCATACGCGATGGCGTAGAACTCGGTGAGATTGACATCGACCCAGTGGCCAGAATACGTCTCCTCCGGAGCCGGAGCGGAAAATGGCTCGACGTACCAGGCAGAGATGTAGCGATTAGCGCCGACCCGGTACCAGAGGTCCCCATCATCCGGGCTGGTAACGAGTTCATAAACGGTTACCGTGTGCCGCTGATACGTCGTGCTGAGGATCGTTCCATTCAGACTCGGCGCATCGCGGATGTTCAGTTCGACCGCGGTAACGACACCCATCAGCGCACCGTCAGTCGTTCGAATCGCCTGTTGCCAGTCCGGATCCCCGTTCAGCGCAAGTGATGGCGGCGCTTCGGTTGGAACTGCCGTTGCAGTCGGTGGAACATCAGTTGGCTTCGGCGGTACAGTGGTCGCGGTCGGCTCAGGAACAGCCGTGTTCGTTGGCACGAGTGTCGCAGTCGGCGGAACGTTCGTTGCCGTTGGCGTCACGCTTGGCGCAGTTGTCGGCGTTGCTGTTGGCGGGACGACGGTCGATTGCGGCAATAGTGTCGTTTGAGTGACGAGCGGGGGAGCCGCCTCAACCTGGCCAGTTTCACGATCTGGTTCGGATGCCGCCTGAGTGACCGCCACGGCAATGACGATAATCGACACGAGGGCGCCACCAGTGAATGCCCACCCCCAGATAGTACGAAATGACATACGGATCGAACGCTCCTTCGCAGCTCATCATCGACCCGCCAGATTCGAGCCGCGCGCGATTTTTCATTCAGGCTGGAACCAACATTCCAACGGCGTATTCAGCAGTTAACCGACGCCCGCCGGGAAGGACTGGCAACATCCAGTGTAATAACGATGATGCGATGGCAATGTAGTCGTCATCACAAGATGCCCCACAAGGACTGTTTTCCATGGTGCAGGATAGGTACCACGACTGATGTCATGTCGGATCAGGTCGCAACTCGCCCGAAGATCAGCGCATAGCCAAGCCTGCCATCACGGGCAGCCGCAGCGGCATCGTTCGCCAGATCGACAGCACGGCGCAGATCGGCGCGCTCTACCGGAAGATCCAGTTTCCCTACGCCCGCAAGGACCTGCGCCCCCAGCAAACCGCTTCGCACTCGATCGATGAGTTCGGTTGCGGCTTCATTGTGATGCTCGATTGCTGGTTTCCCGAACCCCGCTTTTGACAGGAGCATGGCGTACTCGGAGGCCGACAGCGCGTCCGCGATACAGGCGATTCTGGCGATCAGTGAATTGAGCGCGTCCGGCAACGTCCCGTCGCGGGTCACGTCGCTGATGCCTACCCGACCACCGGGCCGCAGGACACGCCGAAACTCCGCCACAGCTGCCTTCTTGTCGGGAAAGGTACACAGCGCGCACTCGCAGATCACGACATCGAACGCGGCTGAAGGAAGATCGAGATGCTCGGCATCACCCTGCACGAACGTCACGAGCGAATCGTGCCCCGCCGACCACGCGGCATGGTTCGCTCGTTCGACGTTCTCCTCGCTGTAATCGACGCCAGTCACGTGACACCCGAACGTACCGGCCAGGTGGATCGCCGACGTCCCAATCCCCGACGCGACATCGAGAACGTGATCGCCGGGACCCAGGTCGAGCACGCTACCCAGCCTGCTCGTCAACGTCAGACCGCCAGGATGAAACGATTCTCCGAGCAGGAGCCGGACCCAGTCGCTTGCGTACAGATCGGCGCAACACTGCTTCACCACCTCGGGCGTTTGCTCGACGGTCGCACGCCACTCGGTCATGGGATGATCCGCAGGTCCTGCGCACCAGCGCGCGATGGTTGCGGAAACGAGAACGTCAGCGGTTCCGCTTCAAACGGAAGGCCTTCTCGTTTGGCGCGATTGCGGGCGCGGTCCCGAGCGTATAACTGGTCGCGAGCCTGCTCACGATAGCCGACGCTGTTGTAGGCGCAGAAGGGGATCTGCTTTCCGCCCGGGAGGAGAATCTCCTTGCAGCACTTCATGACGTTCTTCTGATTGAACGTCCACGGGTCCATGAAGTCCTGAAGCATGATCATGAAGATGCGGTCGGCCAGTTCATCCAGGTTCAGGCCGTCCGGCAGGCCACAGGCTGCACACGACAGCGCGAAATCGCTCGCCGCCTGATCCGAACCCGGCATTGCCGACGATGACCACAGCCCTTCGAGCGACCGCTTGATCTCACTGCCGAGGTCCGGGAAAGCGCGGTTGGAGATGTAGTCCAGATAATCTTCGACATTCAGCAGACGTGGCAACGGAACGACATTTTCGTCATCCAGATAGGCGTAGGTAACCGAGTTACACGTCGGGAAACAGCAGGGGATCGGTACGAAATCGCTCACCCTGAACAAATCGTCGGTCTGGCCTTCAATCAACCCCAGAACGTCGGGGATCGTCATCCGTTGCATAGGATCGTGCGGACCGAATCGTCCTGCATGAAACGCGGGTTGGAAGTTAATGCCGCGCACGGCGGGATGCTCGATCCCGAAGCGGACGATCTTGCCGACCTCATGCTCGTTGACACCGCGTTCGATCGCCGGAACGAGGATGACGTGACAATTGATTTCCGCCAACCGGTCGAGCGCGCGCAGCTTCTCCTCGAGAATATCTGGCTCACCGCGAATGATGCGATAGGTTTCGCTGTCGAAGCCATCGAACTGGAAGTAGAGCGACGGTCGGATTTCGGCGAGTTGTTCGACAAAGTGGTCATCATTCGCGATGCGCTTGCCATTCGTGTTGATCATGACGTGCGGGATACCGCGCTCTTTGGCAGCGGCCAGCATCGCGATCAGGTCCGGGTGGATCGTCGGTTCGCCACCTGAAAACTGGATGACCTGTGGATTGCCTTCAGCAAGAATGAAATCGTCGAGAATACCTTCGACATCATCGAGCGTGAGGTTGAATCCGGCTCCGGCGTTCGCGAAACACAGCGGACAGTTCATGTTGCAGGAGCTGTTGACCTCAATGATCCCAACGCAGGCGTGTTGCTGGTGGTCGGGGCAGAGACCGCAATCATGCGGGCAACCGTCGTGGATCTCGGTCGCGAAGGTCAGCGGGATCGTTCCCGGCTTGTTGTATTTCGAGGCGGCGACATACGCCTCAGCATCACCGTAGACAAGCGCGTCGAACTGACCGTGGTCCGGGCAGCGCTTCCGCATGTAGACCTTGTTGTCGCGCAGCAGAATCTGCGCGTCGATAACGCGCTTGCAGTCGGGACAGATACTCCGGGTCAGTTCGAAGAATACGTAGTCCGCATCGCGCTTTGCAGGCGTCGAAAATGTCTTGACACGATCGCTGGAAACCGTCACATGAACCTCCTTGCGGGGACACGAACGCCATTCCTAATGGCGACGCTTGCGGAGTTGGCGGAACCGTAGATCATCGCTGTCCCAGCGAAATCCCGCG
>JBGSWU010000368.1:0-2393 GCA_041751795.1 Thermomicrobiales bacterium | reverse complement strand
GCCGGTACACGACACGGCCCCTACGAGGGGGATGGCGCAGCCTTCTCTTCGTTCCTGTTCGTGTAATAGGTGTCCTTTGGCCACAGGAACGGGTTGGATTCGATGTAAGTACGCAATTGGTCAAGGTGCCGATCGCTGCGGATGATCTTGTCGTGGAACGATCGTTGCCACAGTCGCCCCGGAAATGGTGTCCAGCCTGCCTCTCGCACGCGTTTGATGTATGCATTCGTCGTCATCCGCTTGAAGGCGGCAACGACATCTGACAACGATGCTGCCTCGGACGCGTCGTCGACGGGATACAGAATGATGACGACGTGAATGTGATTCGGCATGACGACGTATCCGTCGATATCGACATTCCTGAACTGCCTGGGGAGATACTGAAGGTGTTGTTCCACCATCTCCCCGGCTGGACTGAACGACAAGGTCCCGCTGTCGATCGATCCGAACAGGCAGCGACGCCCCTGGGTGCAGACCGTCACGAAGTACCACCCGGGTTGGGTGTAGTCGTAGCCTTCGGCGCGGACGCGCTTGCGATACGGCACGGGTTCGGGCGACATTTGCAAAGTGTAGCGTCACCTGCCCTAACGTGAATTGTGGGATGTCCTTAACCGACCGGCCGTGGTGGCGGTTCGCCGTAGCGCCAGATGTAGTAATGCAGCCCCACGTTCCCAGCCTCGACTTCCCAGCCTGCCGGGTTGCTCGGTGTCCAGGTCAGGCATCGACGCTCGAAGCACTGGAGCAGCACGTCCTCCGGCTGACCATCCAGGAGCATCTGCGCCCAGAAAGCCTCGGTGATCGGGTAGCCGGTCGCGTAAAACGGATCGGGGAACAGCGACTCGGTCCGGTAGTCGTCCAGATCCGCGTCCCAGACGGTTCCGGTTGAGTTCATAAACTCCCAGAACGGTTCGGCGACCCAGTGGCCGGTTTCCGGGGCATACCAGGTTACGCCAACGTCGAACGACACAAAGCGAATGTTGGTTCCGACGTTCCCCCAGCGGTCAATCGTCCAGGTCAGCGGGCCCGGCTCCGGGCCGTTGTACGGACCGAGGAGGTTCGTGAAGGTCGAGTAGGTGACACCGTTCGGGTCGTCCGAGTCCCCGGCGATGTTGACGTCCGCCGGACTCCGCTGGTCGAAGCGGTCGTGGCCGGTTTGCAGGTTGCCAGTCATCAGCTCGACGACTAGTAACCCGTTGCTGACGTACCACGGATGATCGCGGCTGGCGTCAGGATCTGTGATCTCCATTCGGGATTTGTCGAAGTAGATGACCTTGCGTTCACCGTCCTGTGCCTCAGCGTATGACTCCCAGGTCAGATACGCTGATTGCTGTGGCCCCCACATCCAGGTGCGATCGACGATGCCGGCCATCACCGGCTTATCCGTCCGTTGCCAGTTGCCCAGGATCGGGTCAACGTCATCCTGAGCGAACACGACCGCACTGAATAGCACCAGTGCGCAGCATGCGAGCACAGCAGCCGTTCCCAGCCGCCCGCCAACCTGCTTTCCCATAACCAGTCCTCTTCCGCCCCGGACATCCCTGAATACCATCTCAATATTCCGGCCCCATCGCGTTCAGCAACCCCACTGCTGTGACGCGCAGGCACGACCGGACTGGTCAGCCTATCACACGAACGGATCGCTGACAGGTGCCAGGATTCTAGGGAGGTGGATGGTCGGAGCATCCAGGAGGGGTGTCGCTACAGCTCGTACCCCCGGGGAATGTCATGAGCGGCTCGGCTGAAGGCGTCTTCCTCGTCCTCAGTTGACGGAGGGTCGTCATCGGGAAGCAGCAGGCGTTCGCGATCGCGCTCGCGATACCAGGCCAACTCGTTTTCTAGCCGGGTGATCCGCTGGTCCAGCCCCTGCAGCCAGCCGACGAACGACGCAGCCGTGTCGCCACTCGGCGTCGACTCGATCGCTGGGAGTGGTGGGAGATCGATGTCGCCACCGCTCCAGATCTCCGTCAGCCGCAACGCTTCGGCGAGGTTGGAGACTTCCTGAGTTGTCAGGTGGACGCCGGTGCGTGGTGTCCAGCCGCGCACGTGCCGCAGCCAGTCGTCCGTGTTGAACCACCAGCGCCCGTAGCGGCTTGGTGGCGCGAGGGGCAGCCGGTGGATCGTTCCCGGCGGAGAGAGTAACAGCAGATCCGGCCAGACACGGAACTCGGCTGACGGGCGGATATCTGCCGTCTCGCGATACAGTTGCTGGTTGTTCCAGAGCCAGTCGGCCAGTGCGTTGGCGGAGTTGACAGCCTGCCAGTACGGGTTGGTATCTGTCCCGTTCGAGGGCAGCGCTTCCCAGTCGCCAGTGCTCGACAGCTTCTCCCACAGCCCGTTGACCGCCCCGCGAATCGGCTTCGAGATGCGCTTCAGCTCGGTCAGGATGAGTGTCG
>JBGSWU010000367.1:0-9014 GCA_041751795.1 Thermomicrobiales bacterium | reverse complement strand
ACTATCCGACCTTCAAGATGTGTACGAATCTGTCATCGGACGGCAATTGGACAAGCGCAATTTCCGTCGGCGCGTGCTCGCTGCCGGAATCGTCGAAGCAGTCGGTGTGAAGCGGCCAACGAGCCATCGGCCGGCGTCGCTGTATCGATTCGCAGGTGGAGATCCGGCAACCGACGCGCTGACACCTGGTGACACGGATTGGAGTTCCTGACCAATGGTCAGCACACGATCGCCAAATTCGCCACTCCGCGATCGGTCCGCATCATTCCTCGACTACCTCGAACACTGGCTAGCGGACCTGCCTGACGAATCGATGGAGTCGATCGTGACCGTCGCAGGTTCAGCGGATCTTGTCGCGGTGGTGTCGGTCGATCTCATCGTAGGTTTTTGCCACAGCGGCCCGTTGTCCAGTCCTCGAATTGCAGGAGTCCTGCCCGCCACACGGCGGCTGTTTGAACGTGCCCACGAAATTGGGATTACGAAGTTCGTTCTCCCTCAGGACACCCACCAGCCCGATGCCGAGGAGTTCCGAAGTTACCCTCCGCATTGCATCGTAGACACTGAAGAGTCCGAAACTGCACCGGAACTGGCGACACTTCCGTTCGCCGACATGTTCAAGATCATTGAGAAGAACAGCATCTCAAGTGTGATTGAGCCAGCATTCACCAACTGGGAAGCGACAAACGGCCCGTTGGATGCCTACATCGTTGTCGGAGATTGCACGGACCTGTGTGTCTACCAGGCTGCGATGGCACTCAAGCTCCGCAGTGTTCGCCAACATCTCGGACAGCGGGTGATCGTCCCAGTCGACTGTGCAGAAACGTATGACATCTCTGTAGAAGCCGCGAAAGAGATAGGCGCGATGCCGCACGATGGCGATTTGCTGCATCACGTTTTCCTTCATTCAATGGCGCTGAATGGCGTCGAAGTTGTCAGGCGGATCATCTAATGGGCGACCCGATCGACACGATTGCTGTGATTGCAGCAAGTGACAAGTACGACTCGCATCAACTCGTTCCTGCTCTCCAGCAATGGCTGAAAGCTCGCGGTCGTACGGTAATTGGTGAAGACGATTTGCGGAATGGAGCGAAAGCCGACGCATTGATCGCTCTTGGCGGCGACGGACTGATGATGCGGATGGCGCACCTTTTTCCAGGGGTGCCGCTCCTCGGCATCAACTTCGGCAAGGTCGGATTCCTTGCAATGGTCGAACGCTCCCACTGGCAGGATGTGCTATCAGACGTCATCGCCGGAGAGTACACCGTCCAGGATGGTCCGACGCTTGCATCTTCGATCAATCACAACGATCAAAGAACGGGTGGCGGCTGGGCGATCAACGACGTTGTCGTTCGGGGCGGTATGCAGATGATCGACATCGAGCTCTATATCGATGGCCGCTACGTCAACACGTATCCGGGAGATGGGATGATCGTCGCTTCGCCGCAGGGTAGTACCGCCTATTGTATGGCCGCCGGAGGACCGATTTTGACCGCAGGCGTGCGCGGGTTCGCAATCACTCCGATATCGGCACACTCTCCGATTCGCGCAACGCTGGTTGTCCCAGAGGAAAGCCGGATTGAGTTAGCAGTTTCGAGCGATCGGGACGCATACCTGATCCTCGACGGCCATGTCACTGATGAGCTCCAGCAAGGTGATGTCGTAAAGGTCAGTCGTGGAGCCGAGGAGTTCCGGCTGATCATCACCGAGCACATGAACTTCTACACGGCGTTTCAGAGTAAGTTCAACTACCTGATCCGCCCCGGCGCCGTGCCGTCGCTCGGTCACGACCGTCCCGACTCCTGAGCTCGGGCGTGCTCGCTCCGGCTACCGGGTGCTCATCCGTGCTGCTTGTGTAGGTCACCGGCGCGTCGTGACGATTATCCTCGTGTTCCGACGTGTCGTCCTCGCGCAATTGTCGAGGGCGGCGATCATCGTGTTCCGGCTGACTACGTTGGCTGGATCGTCCACCATCGATCGCTTGGAACTGCCCCGCTGCCCCACGCTTGCGGCTTCGTCCAGTGGCAGTCGACGTTTCGCGGATTAGCTCGCGAGGCTCCGGCTCGACATCCAGGGACTGATCGGATCCACAGTACGGGCAAACCTCCCACCGCACGTCAACGAGGCGATGGCATGACGTACACGAGCGGCGAAGTTCATTGCTGCAATTTGGACAGAAAACGAAATCGTCCCGGACCGCCCTGCGGCACGCCGGGCAGAGCGGATAGTCATCAAGGTCCTGAAGGAGGTATTCCTCCTCCATCGAGCGCTGGAAGGCCTCATCGAGCGTTTCTCGGGGTCGGAGGATCAGGTAGATAATCGCACCTGGGACGAAGAAGAGAACAACGACCAGCGTCGAGAAGATCTGGGTAAAGGCGTTGGTCGATCGAGAGGTGATATCACGGTAGGTCCAGACGACCAATGCGAACCAGAGCGCCAGCAGATAGGCTCCTGCAAGCGCCAGAAACAACTGAAAGATTCGCGCGATGAGAGCTTCGTCCAATCAGCGTTCCCTTCGGACGAGCAGGATGAATGTCGGCATCAGGAGAAAATGCGCTCGTAGCGATTGACATTGCAGATGAAGACGGCTGCGCCCCCGACCTGAACCTCAACCGGGTTCGGCATGTAGAACTCGCCTGGTTCCATGATGGGGAGAAGTGGATTGACATACTGCGTTCGCGTGTAACACGTTTGCTTGACGATCCTCAGCACGTCCTGAACCCGGTCGTCTTCGACTCCGACCAGAAACGTCGCGTTGCTTTCGCGAAGAAATCCGCCTGCGCTGTTGATCTGGGTAGTGCGGTACCCGGAATCGAGCAATCCGGACCGCAAATTGTCAGCGTCCTTGCCCTGTACGACCGCAAAGATCAGCTTCATCGCTACCCACTCCTGTGCCGGACATCGAGGTCCGAGTTCAGACGCTCGATTACGCTTTCGAGCACAGCCACATGCACGTCAGCCGGAGACCGCGACCCGTCAACGACGACCCAGCGATCAGAATTGCCTCGTGCTTCCTGACGATACCAGAATGCAACGCGCTCGTGAAACTCCAGACTCTCCCTGTCGATCCGGTTTGTGTCCTGCGTCCGGTTCCGGCGCGCTAACCCAATCTCAGCAGGGATATCAATGAGCACTGTTAAATCGGGGACGGTTTCGCCAACCGCAAGTCGCTGAATCGCCTGGAGGTCATCGATCTCCAGGCTTCTTCCACCGCCCTGATAGGCCAGGGTGGAATCAGCGAAGCGATCGCAGAGAACCACGTCGCCGCGAGACAAGGCTGGACGGATAATCCTGCGAACATGTTCCGCGCGCGCACCAGTCATCAGATACGCCTCGGCTTCAGGGCCGATTGGCGTTTCCGAATCGAGAAGCAGCCGCCTGAGGGCCTCGCCAAGTTCCGTTCCACCTGGTTCACGGGTCGTGATGACATTCAGACCAAAGCCGCGCAGCGCCTGGGCGAGCAGCCCGATCTGCGTCGTTTTACCCGATCCCTCATTGCCCTCGAACGTAACGAACAGGCTCAACTCCATCCGCCATCACGGAAGATCTCAACGTGCCGTTGCGGCTCTCGACCGCGACTTCGCGATCCAAGGTTGTACCGGTCGGCAAGTTGGTGCTGCAACCGACGGATGTACGGTGCCTGTGGTCGCAACTCAATCGGCGGGGCACCGTCGAGGACAGCCGTTATAGCCTCCTCAGCTTCGAACATGGCGTTCGTGATCGGATCCCCATCGCCAGTGGCGACAGGTTGCAGCGGTACGACATCCGGTACATCATCGGGGCGAACTTCACGGACAAGATCTCGAAGAACATTTACCATCTGGACGACGGTATTGGCCCGGAGGACGTACATCGCGACACCGCGCGCTTCAGCTTCTCGAAGCTGCTGTGGACGCTGGCGATAGTAGTTCTTCAACGTCATGACCATATCGGCCTCGTGAACGTCGCGAACAATCATCGCGGGCAACGCAAGAGCTGCAATCGCCTGTTCGAGACGATTCCGGCTGACGCCAAAGGGGAAAATCCGAACGGGTCGCTGGGGAGTTCCGCGTCCGCGCGCCAGCGGGTTACGCGATGGCTGATCGGCCTCCTCTTCGGCCTCCATCCCGCCACTTTCGATGACGCGCGGCTCCTCGCGCCGCTGCGAACGGGCCGGGTGCCGGTCGTTGCGCTCGGGTCGTTCGGGTCGCTCTGCGCGGACTGGAACGAGATCGCTGATCACCACCTCGCCATCTTGATGGCGTTCGCGAAGTTCTGAGCGCTGCTGCTGGCCCCGAAGGATCGCATCGACGGCGCCTTCAACGTCGCGGACGACGGCAACGACATCCCGCTCACGAATCTCGACCATGACGCCGAACGTCGGTGGCGCTTTCCGTTCAAGGATCGACTTCTGTGTCCCCCGGCGTCGTGCTTCTTCGTCGGACAGGGTTACGGACTGAATCCCACCGATAAGGTCGGACAGCGTGGGGTTCATCATCAAATTTTCAAGCGTGTTGCCGTGGGCAGTTCCGATGAGCTGAACACCGCGCTCGGCGATGGTTCGGGCCGCAGCCGCTTCCAGTTCGGTGCCGATTTCGTCGATGACGATAACTTCGGGCATGTGGTTCTCGACGGCTTCGATCATCACCGCGTGCTGAAGGGCAGGAGTTGGGACCTGCATCCGACGAGCACGACCGATCGAAGGGTGCGGGATGTCGCCATCGCCCGCGATCTCATTGCTCGTATCAACGACAACGACACGTTTTTCGAGGTCGTCAGCGAGAACGCGCGCCACTTCGCGAAGCATCGTCGTCTTGCCGACGCCGGGACGACCAAGCAACAGGATGCTCTCGCCAGACTCAACGAGGTCGCTGATTATGCCGATCGTGCCATACACCGCACGTCCAACTCGACAGGTCAGGCCGACAATGTCGCCGGTTCGGTTTCGAATTGCCGAGATGCGATGCAAGGTCCGCTCGATGCCAGCCCGATTGTCGTCGCCAAACCGGCCGATTCGATGAGCCACCTGGGATAGATCCTCACGGGTGATCTCATCGTCGGTAATCCGGGCCGCCCCTTCCTGGAAGCGAGCTTCCGGACGCCGACCGAGGTCAAGCACCAACTCAATCAACCCGGGATCATCTCGCTCTGCCATCATCACTCGAACAGCATCAGCTATGCGCTCTGGAAGGACCGCCAAGAGATCGTCGAGGTTGTCTGTAATCGCAATTTCTGCGTTTATCGAGACATCGTTTGAATCTGCCACCGGCAGGGCCTGAATTGTCGTCAACTCGTCATATGCTCCATTCACGCTCGTCGACCGTTTGTGCTTCCTTGCGGACCGGTCCTTCGCGAATTGCGTAGATACGTCGGGACACCGTGCGGAACGCGCTCACCAACCTCGCTCGGTAGAGGCATGGGCCGAACATGAACCAGTGCGGGGACTGTCGTGTGGCGAACCATCGCCGTCCGCTCATGTTCGAGTTCGAAACCAGCGTCCTGAAAACCAGACACGAGTTCACTGACGTAACCCGGCACAAGGATTCGCAACCGGCAGTGCGTGTCGACGCCTGCTTCGGCAGCCGCAGCGAAAACGAGTGGGACCGCGAACGCCCGGCAATCGGGAGAAATCATCAGCCGAGCCATCGCACCTCCGCGACGCACCTCGATCGCACAATAGGCCTTCACTCCACCGCCTGTATCTAGAACGAAAGCACGACGTTTCGGTGGCATCGCTGTGAACCGATCGATGAGATTTCGCTGTGGCAACTCCCAGACACTGCTTGTCAGCGCCTCGGCGAATTGAACAGCCTTGGGCGTCACGTGGTGATACAGCTGATGAATCGACCAGACATCGCTGTCTTCTTGCTCACGCATCCCATCAGGCAATCCCACCGGACCGCTCGGTCGCGTCCCAGTGAGAATCATGAATTGGGCGTATCGCTCGAACCCGGTCGCCCGCAGACTCTCATACGCAGCGCCTTCGTCTCCAGCGGTCGCGAACAACCGCTTCGCTCCGGACTCCCCCGCCTGCTTGACTGCGAACTCGAGCAACGCGGTCCATAGTTCGGTACAGACATCATCGGTTGCATCCAGGCGAGGTGAACCCGCGGCGACTGCAAGGACATCCCAGCGGAACCGTGGAGCTTGCGGGCGGAACACAAGGTAGGCACATAGCTCACCATCAACGAGAGCGACGAATACCCGCCCCTGCCGAATATTGGTTGGAACCATTGCCAGAATCTGCCCTGCCATGTCAGGCTGAGCAGGATCAACGGCATCTGGCATGTCAAGTCGATCACGCCGCTGATTGACATGCCTCATCGCTGGGATATCGCGTGGATTCAGCGGACGTATTGCGAGAGTTGGCACCGGTGTCCGGATCTCTCGTTAGTAAGCCCGACAAGCACGGCCCGCCTGCCACGGCAATCTATATCGTGCGTCGTCCAGATAGCGCCCGACCGAGTGTAATCTCATCTGCGTATTCAAGATCACCACCAACCGGAAGCCCACTGGCTGGTCGGCTGATCGACACGCCAGTTGGAATCAACTGGCGCGCGATGTACATCGCCGTCGCATCACCTTCAATGTTCGGGTTCATCGCCAGAATGATTTCTGCGGGCCGTTCACGATCGACTCGCTCCATCAGTTCACGGATGCGTAACTTGTCTGGCCCTACGCCATCAACTGGCGAAATTGCCCCGTGCAGAATATGGTACAGGCCCCTGAACTCACCGGTTCGCTCAAGCGCGAGGACATCCAGTGGTTCTTCAACGACGCAAATCAAACGCTGATCTCGTTCTGGATCCTGACAGAACACGCACGGATCGGATTCGGTGATGTTGAAACATCGAGAGCAAAGAACAATTCGCTCTTTAACTTCAAGTATTGCTTCTGCGAGCGACAGGGCCTGCTCTCGTGACGCTCGAAGCAGGTAGTACGCCAGTCGCGATGCTGATTTGGGCCCAACGCCCGGCAGCCGAGCGAGTTCGTCGATCAGCCTGGTAACTGGCTCTGCTGTCATGTTTGATCGCCGCAATATGAGCCTCCACCAGCATCTGTGTCCGGTGAAAAGTATACATCTCGGGCCAATTCAACCGCGGTTAGTCATTCCAATCGTCCATCGAAATCACCGGCCGGACCTTCGATCCGTCTGCTGGTCCGATGATGCCTTCGTCTTCCATCGTTTCGATCAGACGAGCAGCCCGGTTATAGCCGATGCGCAAGCGTCGCTGGAGCATCGAGGCTGACGCGGTTCCCTGTTGCCGAACAATCGTCAGCGCCTGTTCGAGAAGCGGGTCTTCACTTCCGTCCTCCGATTCTGAGTCGGTTGGCAGCTGCTCCCACTCGGGGTCATAGACAGTTTCTGGCGCAAGCAATCGCCAATGCTTCACGATCATCTGCAAATCGGCATCGTCGATATACGAACCCTGAATACGGTGCGCTTTCGCGGCGTCAGGCGGCATGAAGAGCATGTCACCACGACCCAGCAGCCGTTCCGCTCCGGCGACATCGAGAATGACCCGGCTGTCCGTCAGCGACGTCACGGCGAACGCGATTCGTGCTGGCACGTTGGCCTTGATCAATCCGGTGAGGACATCAACGGTCGGGCGTTGTGTGGCGATCAGCAGATGAATGCCGGTCGCGCGGGCCATCTGCGCGAGCCGGACGAGAATCGTTTCGACTTCATCCGGCGTCGTCATCATCAGGTCAGCCAACTCGTCGATAACGACGACGATGTACGGCATCTTCTCGAGGGTTGGCTCGGTCGACCGGCGAAGCTCGTAGCCGTCGATGTTCCGAACACCAAGGCGCGAAAAGAGCTGGTAACGTCGCTCCATCTCGCGCAGGACGGCCCGCAGTGCTGAGACGACCTTGTTCATCTCAGTTACGACAGGAGAAAGAAGGTGCGGGACCCCTTCAAAGCCGGCCAGTTCGACCATCTTGGGGTCGATCATGATCATTCGAAGCTCGTCAGGCGTCTTGTTTAACAGGAATGTGGCGATGATACCGTTCAAGCAGACGCTCTTACCGGAACCCGTGGCTCCAGCGATCAGCAAGTGTGGCATCTTGGCGAGGTCGCCAACGATGTATCGCCCATTCACGTCGCGGCCAAGTGGCAGCGGCAACTTGGCACTGGATTTCGTGAACCCACTCGACTCCAGCGTCTCGCGCAATCCGACCGTTGAAATGCTGGCGTTTGGAATCTCGATTCCGACACGAGCCATGCCCGGCACTGGAGCTTCAATGCGTATCGACGGCGCCGCCAGAGCAAGAGCAAGGTCATTATGAAGCTCTGTAATCCTGCGGACCTTGACACCCGAGCCAGGTTGTACAGTGAAGAGCGTGACCGCGGGACCAGGGAAGACTTCACGCACTTTCGCTTCTACTTTGAAGGAAGCAAGCGTTTCCTCGATCCGTTTGGCCTTGCCTTCCAGATCTGCCGCATCAGGCTCGGTGCTCTTGTACAAAGCAAGTTGCGACAACGGCGGAAGTTTCCACTTACCGCGTGGCGCTGGTTTCACGTCCGACTCGACCTCGACTACTTCTGCAACAGGCTTAGGCGGGCGGGCGGCCTTTTCGACGGGCGGAACCTTGATCACTGGCGGTGCCGGTGCCGCTTCATCAGCGATCGCAGCTGCCTCAACCGGCATCTGACGGGTTTCAGATCTCTGGAATGGCGCTGTCGTCGTTATCGGGATGCTCTCTGCTTCGACCTGGGTTTCAACAACATCGTCGAGATCGTCATCGACCCACTCGGGCTGGTCGTATCGTGGACGTGGCCGAACCCGCTGCCACGATTCGTTTATCTCTCGGATCGTGTATCCAGTGACGAGGTACACCCCAGCGAAACCAACCGCAATCAGCGTCAGCCCGGCTCCCACTTCGCCAAGGAGTCGCATCAATGCCGTCGAGATCGCAAGCCCTGCAGCGCCACCCGTTTCGGAAACATCCTCGCCGCTGCGACCAAGCGTTAGTAATCCGACGATCGATGCGACGGTGACGACTCCACCATTGATGCGCCGGACGCGCTGCCC
>JBGSWU010000366.1:0-2095 GCA_041751795.1 Thermomicrobiales bacterium | reverse complement strand
GACATCGCTTGAGCCACGGGCTAGAACAGCCAGATTAAGGGGAATGGCCTCGAACGCTTCGAACATGTGGCGCATATTGTTGAGTGGGTTAACGCCGAGATCCCAGACGCCACCGCTTCCCTGGGCCACAAGCGTCGTGATGCCGCTGTACAGAGCGGTGTCGATCAGGCTGGTTGATGACAGATGAACATGACTGTCGACGCCGCCTGGGGTTGCGATTAGCCCATCACCGGGGATGATTCCCGTCGCGCTACCGATGACCACATCGATGTTGTCGGTGACATCAGGGTTCCCTGCACGCCCGATTCCTTCGATGCGTCCGTCCTTGATGCCGATGTTTGACTTGAAGATGCCGAGGACAGGATCGATGACGATCACGTTCGTGATAACCATGTCAAGTTGGCTCGGACTCGATCGGCCAAACAGCATCCCGTCGCGGAGCGGTCGTCCGAAACCTGCGATTGGCTCGAAGCCGTAGAGCGTATCGTCGCGCTCGATTCGAGCGAAGAGGTTAGTGTCTGCCAACCGCACACGGTCACCAGTCGTTGCTCCGAATCGACGGTTGTATTCGGATCGCTCCATCGACAGTGGCATGAACCGACCTTCCAGCGCATCCAACCAGATCATTGCGAGCATGATACTCTGACGGCACGGAGTAGCCAGATGTTGCGATCGGGGGAGTGACATGAGCACCGCTCAGGCGTCAGCGGATAGCATGACCGGGCGGACGTTTCCGCATTTTCAGTTCAGCGGTAGTCATCGTCAGATAGGTGAGCAGTTCGGCGAGGCATGTCGAGATCTCATCCATCGTCACAGGGATACGGTGCTTGCGAGGCTGGGTGAGAAGAATGGTTTGACATCAGAGCAAGCACTATCGAAGGCAATGGACTATCGACCATTTGTTGTTCAGTATGCGTCGTTCTTCGACGATGAGATTCAGGGGATGGCGCATGCGTCCGGTTTGTCGCTACCGGAAGTGTATTTGTTGCAGTTGCGAGCTGAGGCAGCAACGCCCACCCTGGATGACGATACTCAGGAATGTACATCGTTTGCTATTCAGCCGTCCGCCACAGCCAATGGCATCGGCCTCGTTGGTCAGAATGCCGATCTGCCGGCCTTTTATGCGGAGATCGCCATCACAGCCGAAATCCGACCTGACGATCAGCCCGCCGTCCTGATGGTGCTCCCAGCAGGTCAGGTCTCATACATCGGGATCAACGATCGTGGGATGGGGGTTTTCGCGAACTTCGTCACGTGCGATGGTTGGCGAAAAGGATTCCCTCGCTACTTCCTGTCGCGATTGGCGTTGACCGAGTCGACGGTTGGTAGAGCGATCGATCGCGTCCGCTCGGTGCGGCGCGCATCGTCACGGAATTTGATGATGCTCGACTCGCAGGGCACGGCTGCAGACCTGGAAACGACGCCGACGCGTGACGCCCGCCTTGAGCCCGAGAACGGGTTGCTGGCGCACTCGAATCACTACGTCCACGAGTCTCTGCACGCGGAAGAACGGTCGTCGGGCAGGAATGTCGCGAACTCGCAGGTGCGCCTGCAACAGATGCGCGACCTGCTGACCGCGAAGCGAGGCGATCTGGACGTGGAAGAAATGCAGTCAATTCTGCGCGATCGGACCTGCTACCCGGATACCTTGTGTCGAATGCCGGGCGATGATCCTGACAGCGATACGATCACGTTCGCGTCTGTGATCGCTGAACCATCCGAGGGGCGAATGTGGGTTGCTGTGGGACCACCGAACGAGCATCCGTACGCTCGGTTGGAGTTCTCATCCTGATTTAACGAATCTTACGTTCGCGATCTGTGCGATCCAACCTAAGATCATCGCGGCTCGTTGAGAAATCCACGTTCGACGAGCCGGGCCAGTGCGTTATCAACCGACGTCTGGTCCAACGCGCCATCGACGACACCTTGAAAGCCGCGGATAATCCGCCCCCCGCCGATTGGAACGAGCGCAACGTCACGTGTTTCACCCGGTTCGAAACGGACGCTCCCGCTCGCCGGTACGTCGAGCCGCATCCCCCAGGCACGTCGCCGGTCGAAGGCGAGGCGTGGGGGTGCTTCAAATACGTGACAGTGC